>JALVEU010000305.1 GCA_027030565.1 Gammaproteobacteria bacterium
AACCTTCACCACGTAGTCCGCGCTGTCCAGGGGCTCCCCATAGGCGTAGTCGCGCACGACGCCCACGCGCATGCCCGTGAGGTCCCGCAGCGAGTCGACCTTGAGCGGGCGCTCGGCCAAGGCCGCAAAGCGGATCTCGTTGACCAGGTACGGGGCACTGTAGGCCAGCTCTCTGGCCCGCTGTTGCGAATGCCAGGCCGCAGCCAACCCTTCGTAGACGCCGAGCAGCGTGCCTTCGAGGCTGCGCGACCAGGGCTTGATGTCGAACTTCACGGTGTGCCCGCCACGCCGGAAGGCCTCGCGCACGATGCTCAGGGCCAGCCCCTGACCGGGTAGGGATTCCTCCACGTAGGGCGGCCAGCGACCGGCCAGCAGCGTGATCTCTCGCGCCCGGGCCGGGCCCAGGGCAGCGGTGAGCAGGGCCAGGAGCGCGAAAAGCAGACTACGCCACATGGTGGAAACGCCCGCTCCTGCGACTAGCGGCTCGCCTCGCGCTCCACCTTCTCGATGGCGCGGATCAACGGGGTCGCCTGTGGATTGCGCACGGTGCGTTTGATGAGGATGTCCACGGGAGAGACAGGCTTGCCGTAATATGCCGCGTTGTAGTCTTCACGCACTTTGATCACGGCCCCATCCAGGCTGACGCCGCCGAAGGCACCCTTGGTGAGCGAGTACTGCACGAGGTCCGCGGTGGCGGCCTTCGCCCCCACGCCCACCGGGCCAGCAGCCACGCTCACCCCGGCCCCGAGGTTCACCTTGGTGGTCAGTAGAGCGTCGATGCCTTTCTGGGTCATGACCAGCATCACCACCTGCGCGGCTTGGGCGCCGATTTGTAGGCCGACGCTGGCGGTGCCGATGGTGTAGAACGCTGGGGAACTCCAGCCCTGCTTGGGGTCACGTGCCACCAGGACGCCGCTGCCGCCCGAGCCCCCGACGATGAAACCGCCTTTGAGGACCTGCGGGAAGATCATCACCCCCTTGGCGCGGTGCAGGTTCGCACGGAGCCAGGTCATGTCCGGGTGGGTGGCCACGGTGACGAAGGTCGTGCGGGCGTTGTCTACGAGGGCCTCGGCCTTCTGCTTGGCGTTCGCGGAGGCGCCCAGTGGCAATAGTAGGAGCAGGCCAAAGAAGGCGGCACGCAAGAGCGGGGTCGGGTTGTACATGTCGTGGGATTCCTCGGTTTGGGTGTAGTGTTTGCTTCGTGTCTCCGCGGTCCACCTGCTGGACCTTGCGTCATGGGCCCGTGCCCTATGGCGAGGTTCGCCTCCCAGAGGGGAGGGAACGCAGGATGCGCTGCACGGCCTCGTCGATGAGCCGGCCCACCTTGGCCTCGTCGTGCTGGTCCTTGACCATGGCCTGAGCGGTTCCCCGCCAGAGTTCGCGTCGGGTCTCACCGTCCAGGATCGTGATGATCAGGGTGCCCTGGCGTACATCTCTGGCGCTCATCCGGTAGTCCCCGTAGTAGCGCCCCGTGGCCCGGTCCAGCGTACCCCAGCGCCCCCCGGCCCCAGGCAGGGTCGTCATAGGGCCCGCCCCCCGTGACGCCCTCGTCGGCCCAGAGCGAGTACTGCACCCAGAAATCGGGCCGGGCGTCGGCTGCCACGCGCCGGAACCCGCGATCGGCCAGTTCGCGGTCCACCGCTTCCCGGACGCGATGGTCCGTGAACCGGAAGCCTTCGCTGAACCTGCTGCCACCCCGGGTCTTGCGAGGAACCCAGGCGTAGGTGTGGAGACCGGACAAGTCCACTCCAGAATCGGTCTCGGTTTGGGTCTCGATCCGACTGCAAGCGGCCAGGGCGAGCAGGGTCAAGCCTGAGGCGAGGACGGCGACGGCGCGGTTCACGGCTCGACTTGCCAGGGTGGTAGGATGCATTCCAGTATAGCGACAAGGGGATTGGGCTGCCATGGCCATGCGCAGGTATACGAGGAATCTGATCGGGGCCTTGCTGGTTCTGGGTGCAAGCCTCGCTTCGGCCCAGATGACCGGGCTCGGGGGGACCTTTCCGCGCCTGGAGCCCGAGGACCTGAGGCGGATGCAGGAGGCGGCCCGTGCGGGTCTGGACGGGGCCGCCGAAGGCACGCGCCGCAGTTGGGAGAATCCCGAAACCCGGGCCCGCGGCGAGGTGGAGCTGCTACGCAGCTTTCGCAGGGATGGCCGGAGCTGCCGCCTCGTGCTCCACCGCCTGGTGCTTTCCGGGCAGGAGCCGTGGGTGTTTCGTTCCACACTGTGTCGCACCCCCGAGGGCGGGTGGCAGGTATTGGAGCAGGAGCGGCCTCATCCATCCGTGCCCGAGCTGCACGACTGAGCGCCCCCGGCGGTCGCCTCACTCTCCGAGCCGCGGCATGAGCTCGACGAGGTTGCAGGGGCGCGTGCGATAGTCCAGTTGGGCGCGGATGAGCTTGTCCCAGCCCTCGGCGCAGGCGCCCGAGGAGCCCGGGAGGCAGAACACGTAGGTCCCGTTGGCCACGCCGGCCAGGGCCCGCGACTGCATGGTCGAGGTACCGATGCTCTCGAAGGAGAGCACACGGAACATCTCGCCGAAACCTTCGATCTCTTTGTCCAGCAATGGCCGTACGGCCTCCGGGGTGCCGTCGCGGCCCGTGAGCCCGGTGCCCCCCGTGCTCAGGACCACCTGCACGTCGGGGTCCCGGATCCATTCGCTGAGCACCGCCCGGATCGCGTATTTGTCGTCGGGCACGATGCGCCTGGCATACAGCCGGTGGCCCGCCGCCTCGAGGCGATCCACCAGCACGCGCCCCGACTTGTCGCTCTGCAGATCGCGGGTGTCCGAAACGGTGAGCACGGCGATGGCGAGGGGAACGAATTCGCGTTCCGGCATGGGACGGTGCCTCCGGTGGTGCGACTGGGCCGCCATTATGCCACCGGGGTGCAGGCGTGGGGGCGGGGGCGCGTATAATCTATTCTCATGAAGATCGAGATTCGCGACACCCCGTTCGACCCCTGGAACGAGGTCGCCTGCCACCAGGCCGCCCGGGCGGAACTGCGGGGGCGGTTCGGGGCCACCGCCGTGTTCGTGGGCACCATGCGGGACCTGAACGAAGGGGAGCGCGTGCAGGGTATGCACCTGGAACACTATCCGGGGATGACCGAGCGCCACCTGGAGTCCATCGTGCGCGCGGCACAGCAACGCTGGCCGATCCAGGAGGCGCTGGTGATCCATCGGGTGGGTACCCTGCAGCCGGGGGAGCCCATCGTGCTGGTGGCCGTGTGGTCCGCGCATCGCAAGGCGGCTTATGAGGCCAACCGTTTCATCATGGAGGACCTCAAGTCCAAGGCCCCCTTCTGGAAGAAGGAGACCCTCACCGCCGGGGAGCGTTGGGTAGCCGCCAATACGCCGGGTTGAGCTGCGGGCTCAGGTGCTGGCGCGCAACTGCTCGGTGAGGCGCTGGAACTCGGCGCGCAGCTGGCGGTTCTGGAAGCCCCGGAGCTTGGGCATCTCCATGCGGGAAAGCGCGGCGAGCGATTCGCGGCTCGCGCGCATCAGCGCGAGCAGCTCACCGCTGACCTTCACCGTCTCGTAGGTGTTGGTGGCCACCTGCAGGTCCTTGCGCAGACCGGCCAGGCGCTTCCCGATTTCGTCCTGTTCCTCCTGCAGGTACTTGCGATAGTGCCGGGCGGCCTCCAGCGTCAGCGCCTGGGCCTCGAGGTTGGCCTCCAGGATGCGGCGGTCGTGTGGCGCCTGCCGAAGCAGTGCGCGGGTCTCCCGATTGAGTGTCTGGGTGCGATGGACGATGGCGTCGATCCGCGGCAGGTACCGGTCCCGGATCTTGGTCGAGGCCACCTGATGCATATGCACCAGGATGCGCAGGAGCACCGTGTACATCCCGTAATAGCGCCGGGCGGACGCCATGCGCTCACCGCTCTCGGCCATGAGGCGCTCCAGCTGGGCCGTGACCTGTTTGACGTTGTCGAAGACCACGGCCATGCGGATGAGGTCGTCGCCCACGACACTGGAGAGCAGCACGTCCAGCTCGGCTGGCGTGATCTCCAGCCCCAGCCCGTGCAGCATGCGGGCATAGCGGGCCTTCTCCCGATCGAGTTCCCTTCGCAAGGCGGCGATCCGTGCCGTGTTGTCGGCAATGGCCCGGTCGTACTCGTCCACGGTCTTGCGCCATAGCGAATCGTGGGGCGCTGCCACCCTTTTCTCCCGGTATGCGTCGTTCTGGTGCTGCAGGGCACGAATCTCCGTCTCCAGCTCCTGGATCCGGGCGCGCACTTGGTCCGAGGGCGAATGGGCGAGGATCTCCGTGGCCTCGTCCAGCAGGGCATCGATCTCGCTCTGGGCGGAGCGACGGTCCCTGCCGAACCAACTGGACTCGGGCAGTCGCTGGGCCGCCTCCACCTGGGCCAAGGTTTCGTCCAGCTTGGGCACGAGCGCGTCCCAGATGGCCGCCAGCCGTGCCTGCTCTGCGCGATCCCCCGAGATCCAGTGGCGGGCCTGTGCCCAGACATCGCCCGCCGCCTGGCGGGTGCGTTCCCACCAGGGCAGGTCCGAGGCGGACGGCCCGGACGCGGGCAGTGCCACGAGCCAGGCCACGAGGCAGGCGGCCAGCCGGATCGGGGGTATCCGGGATCGGGGTGCACTCATGTCAGCTCGCAGAAGGGGATGACCTCCACTTCGGCCCCTGGCTCCACTCCGGCCGATTCCAGCGGAAGCACGATGAGGCAGTTGGCCTCGCTCATGGAGCTGAGGATGCCCGAGCCCTGGGGGCCGGTCTTGCGCACGCTCCACCGCCCCTGTGGGTCACGTTCCAGTACGCCACGCTGGAATTCCATCCGCCCCGGCCGTTTCTTGAGTGCAGTGGTGCAAGGTACGCGGATGTGCAACGGTTCGGTGGGGGTCTCGCCCATCATGCGCCGCAGGGCGGGCTGAGCGAACAGATAGAAGGTGACCATGACGGAGACGGGATTGCCGGGCAGGCCGAAGAACCAGGCCCCGCCCACCCGTCCGAAGGCCAATGGACGCCCTGGCTTGATGGCCACTTTCCAAAACCGTACCTCGCCCAGGGCGTCCAGGGTCTCCTTGACGTAGTCGGCCTCGCCCACGGAGACGCCGCCCGAGGTCATGACGACATCGGCCGCCTCCGCCGCCTCGGCGAAGGCGGCGCGGATCGCCTCGGGGCGGTCGGGCACCACCCCCATGTCCAACAGGTCCACACCCAGGCGCGTGAGCATGCCGTACAGGGTGTAGCGATTGGAATCGTAGATCTGACCGGGCGCCAGGGGTTCCCCGACGCCCCGGAGCTCGTCGCCGGTGGAGAAGAAGGCCACGCGCGGCCGCCGGTGGACGGTCACCTCTCCCACGCCGACGGATGCGAGCAGACCCAGGTCCGCGGGAGTGAGCCGCCTGCCAGGTGCCAGTACCCGTTGTCCAGCGCGAATGTCCTCGCCCGCGCGGCGCACGTTTTGACCAGGCCGCTGGCCGGCGGCGTCGAAGTGCACCGCTTCCCCATCACGCCGCACCTGCTCCTGGATCACCACCGTATCCGCCTCGGGGGGCATCACCGCACCGGTGAAGATGCGCACGCACTGACCTGGGCCGATGTTCCCCGCATAGGGTTTGCCTGCCCAGGAGGTCCCGACCACTTGCAGGGTCACCGTACCGCCGCCCGCCAGCTCGCGGCTGTTCAGGGCATAGCCGTCCATGGCCGAATTGTCGTGGCCGGGCACGTCGATGCGCGCCGTGACCGGCTCGGCGAGCACACGCCCCAGGGCCGTGCGGATGGGGAGGTGCTCACGCCCGGTGACCGGGGCGACGGTCTCGAGGATGCGTCGCCGGGCCTCGTCGGCCGGCAGAGAATTGGGGTCGTAGTCGTCCGAGCAGCAGGTCTCGGCGGTGGACGAGGGCTCTGCAGTCATGTGGGTCTCCGTCGCCGGTCCATGGGGCGGGGCGTGGCTGCACCACGCCCGCACGAAACAAGGTCCAAAAATGATACGCCAAGCCGGCGCGGCGCGCGGCAGACGTCGGCCCGGTCCACGAGCAGCCCACTACGCCCGCAGTGTCCCCCTCACGGGAGCCGGGGGGCCGTGTGGCAGAACGGCAGCGGCCCACAGGCCAGCAACGCCGTAACGGCCGCCGCGGCGAGCACCAAGGTCATGGCGGGCCAGTCGGCCACCCTCCCGATCCACACCCAACCGACCGCCAAGGCTACGGCGGGGAGCCCTGCGGCGGAGAGCAGCACCCGGACACGGGGCCAGGGGCGTCCGCGGGCGAACACCACGGCCGCCAGCGCGCTGATCAGCACCAGCACGCCCAGTACCGGAGCGACGGGAACGATGCGGGCACGCCCCAGTATCAGCGAGCGTTCCAGACGGAGGGCGGGGGCTGCCTGCACACCGTCCACGTAAAGCTCGACCGTGCCGCGATCATAGCGTGCCAACACGTGGTGCGGCCCACCATCGGCGAGGGGCTGGTCATGCGTCGCCAGGACCACGCGCGATCCGTTGGGACCGTTGCTCACGGTGCGTACGCGCAGCACCACATCGCCATCCACCTCGGCCAAGGTGAGGTTTCGGTGGCCCGGATCCGTGGACAGGGAGACCAGCCGTGCTGGCCCCCGCTGCCCGGATGCCAGACTCCGGGCCACCACCTCGAGGGTGAAGGCCCGGTGCGCGCGGATTTGTGTGCACAGAGCCGCAATCTCGGGGTCGTGCACCACCACTCCGCGTTCGCCGCGGAAGGTCAGCGGGCCCGGTGGGCAATCCCGACCCGCACAGGCCAGACGGCGCAGGTCGCTCGCCGGTGGCGCTGAGGTGGCGGTCTGCGGTTGCCGGGCGAGCGCTGCCCCGGCGCGCAGCGTGGCCCGAGCAAGCTCGCCGATCCAAGGTCGATCGCCGGTGTACTCATTGCCCAGGACCAGGGGCATGCCGCAGTCCCAGACCTCCAGGGAGGGACCGCGATAGGCGGCCACGATCGCGGCTAGGGCGGCGGCGTTGCCGGCGAGCAGGGCGCCGCCGGCCAGCTTGCGGGCAGGTCGCGAGATCCGGTGCCAGCCGTCGGTGAGCCCTGCACCGATCAGGCCGAGGAGCCCAGCGAGGAGGAGATCCAGCCCGGTGGCATGGCGTGCCGAGACGAGGCCCTGGGCCAGCTCCACGAGCGCCACCGTGCCCAGGATCCAACCCGCCGTGGCGGCCGCGCGGCCCCACCGTGTCCAGCTGCACAGGCGCCAGGCGACCCAGGCCCCGAAGGGCAGGAACACCACGGCACGTTCCATCACGATATCGGCCAACGGTCCCCGCGGCGCCAGGGTCACGCCTTGGCGCAGCTCCTCGCCCACCGCCGTCCATCCGGCCGGCCAGGCGAAGGGCTGGAGATTGACGAGGACCACCACTGCGGTGGTCAACCAGAGCAACGGGTCGGGGCGGCATACCGAGGCGAGCCCCGGGCGGTCGCGGCGCAGACGAAGGCTCATCGGGGTCCCGGTGCCGCCAGCCAGTGCCCCACCTGCGCCAGTGCCTCTTCGATGTGTTCCCAGGGCGTGTGGAAGTGCGGTGAAAAGCGAATCCCGCCGGCGCGTCGCGCACAGAGGACGCCGGCCCGGGTCAGCGTCCTGTAGAGCGCCGCGCCATCGTTCGCCGGGACACGGAAGGTGAGGATGCCCGCGCGCCGCCGGGGTTCGAGCGGCGTCACGATCTCCGCCCCCAGTGCGCCCAGCGCCCGGGCCAGTCGTTCGACGCGTTGCTCCAGGGCCCGTGCCACGGTCTCGATTCCGGTTTCCTCGATGAGGGAGAGGCTCGCCTCCAGGGCGTGGACCCCGAGCAGGTTGGGACTGCCCGGCTCGAAGCGGCGCGCATCGGGCGCAGGGGACCAGTCGGTGGCGGCGAAGTCTCCGGCGTTGGCCACCATGTGCCAGCCGAACTGGCGCAGGCGCAGGCGTTCGCGCAGCTCCGGCCGGCACCAGAGTACGCCGAGCCCCTCGGGTCCGAGCATCCACTTGTGACCGTCGGCAGCGACCACGTCGGCCTGTACCGCATGCGCGTCGA
>JALVEU010000306.1 GCA_027030565.1 Gammaproteobacteria bacterium
CGGATCGAGCTCTACGAGCCGAATCTCAATGCCAGTGGCGTGGAGGT
The DNA here is from genome assembly GCA_027030565.1 of Gammaproteobacteria bacterium. Taxonomy (GTDB): domain Bacteria; phylum Pseudomonadota; class Gammaproteobacteria; order JAJDOJ01; family JAJDOJ01; genus JALVEU01. The sequence continues at coordinate 48 of JALVEU010000306.1, forward strand.
CCTGTCGCTGGAGGCGGATCTGCGTCATGCGCTGGAGCGTGAGGAGTTCGAGGTCCACTATCAGCCCAAGCTGAATCTGCGCACTGGACAGCCGGGCGGTGTGGAGGCGTTGCTCCGCTGGCGGCATCCACGGCGTGGCATGGTGTCTCCCATGGCGTTCATTCCCATCGCCGAGGAGACCGGGCTGATCACCGAGCTGAGCGACTGGCTGTTGCGGCAGGTGCTGCACGACAGCCGGTGGTGGCACGAGCGGACCGGCATGGCCCTCCGGTTCGCCGCCAACATCTCGTGTCGGGAGTTCTGTGAGGGCGACGTCGCAGCGCGCATCGAACGCCTGCTGCGCGAGACCGGCACCGAGCGCCCCCTCCTCGACGTGGAACTCACCGAAAGCGTGTTACTGCACAATACCGAACTCACCCGCGCCGAGCTGGTGCGGCTGCGCGAGCTCGGGCTGCGCATGCACCTGGACGATTTCGGGACCGGCTACTCCGCACTGAGCTACCTGAAGCGGTTTCCCATCGACGTGCTCAAGATCGACCGGAGCTTCGTGAACGGTCTGCCCGCGGACGAAAGCGACGCCGAAATCGTCCGGGCCGTCGTGGCGCTGGGGACCAGCCTGGGCATGACGCTCGTGGCCGAGGGCGTGGAGACGGTGGAACAGCTCTACTACCTGCGTCGATTGGGGTGTCACGAGGGGCAGGGGTATCTGTTCGGTCGTCCCGTCCCCTTGCCCCAGCTGCTGGAGTGGTTCAGGGCCTGGATGAGTCAGGGACGCAGGCAGCTCTTCATGGGCGCCGCCGACTGGCCACAGTCCCGCCGTACCGTCGCCTGATCCCATTCGGCCGCGCCCCCCCCTGGCCGGGTTTACAGCGCCCGCCGCGCAACGGCCGACATTCAACGACCCTCGCACCGCTCGTGCAGCCAGCTCGGCCGGCCTCTCCATCCTGCGGTCACCGCAGCCGCGGACGAACGGCACGAAAATCGCGACGAACGCCATTGCCCTGCCGCCCGCCGTGGACTGAACTCGGTTCGGCGTGCTCGCTGCGCGCCGTATCGACCGATTTTCCTCCCACCAGGAGAGTGCATCATGTCAGCCAAGAACCATCCGTCCGATTCGTCCCTGCCGCGTCGCGATTTCCTCAAATTCACCGGTTTGGCGGCACTGGCCGGCACCGGCCTCGGCCTGCCCGAAGAAGCACCGGCCACTGATTTCGAGTTCCGACACCATTGGCCGGATCGCCTGCTCTGGAAGATGGTCCGGCGGGCCTTCGTGCTCGAGCGGGACACCGTGTACATGAACATCGGCACCACCGGATCCATGCCCAGACCGGTGCTCGCAGCCTATGCCCGATACAATCGGCTGGTCGCGGCCGACCCCTGGGACATGGGCGGGGAATGGGGGCCTTGGCCCTATATGAGCGGACTGGTCGAGACGGTCGCACCCCAGTTCGGCGCCGATGCCCACGAGCTCGTCCTCACCCGCAACACCACCGACGGCATGTGTACGGTGCTGGGAGGCCTCAACCTTCAGCCGGGTGACGAGATTCTCACCACGCACCACGAGCACGTGGCCGCATTGTCGCCGTTGGCCGTGCTCGCACAGCGCCAGGGCGTCACGGTGCGCCAGCTGGAGATCCCCGTGTTCCCGGACAGTGAAGACGAATACGTGGACGTGTTTCGCAACGCCGTGTCGCCGGCCACCCGGCTCATCGTCTTCTCCCACATCACCTACAAGACCGGGGCGATGCTCCCGGCGCAGCGGATCTGCCAGGAGGTGGCGATCCCCAACGGCATTCCCACCCTCATCGACGGGGCGCACACGGTGGGCATGGTGGATCTGGACTTCCATGCCATCGACTGCGATTTCTACGCCGGCTCCGGACACAAATGGCAGTGTGGGCCCGGGGCTACCGGGATCCTGTACGTGCGCGACAATATGACACGCTTGCAGGACTTCTGGCCCGACCGCGATCCGCCGTTCTTCGCCATCAACTCCTCGTTGTATCCGTACCGGCGCTTCTTCGGCTGGCAGACGGTGCTCCAGTACGTGGGCCACGACAACTACCCGGCCAAGCGCGCCCTGGTGGATGCCTGTCGGATGTGGGAGGCCATCGGTCGTGAGCGCATCGAACGGCGTGTGCAGTCGCTCAGTGCGTTGTGCAAAGAGGCGATCCGGGACACCTTCGGCGCCCAGGCCACGCTGTTCTCGCCGGAGTTGCCCGGGACCACGAGCGGGCTCACCGCCTTCAACCCGTTCTCGGACCTGACCGATGGGACCACGCTCACCACCTTCCGTGATCGGCTGCGGGAGGAGTACGGATACATCATTCGAACCACCGACTTCCACGTGGCCCTGGCCGACCCGGAGGTGCACGCCCTGCGCATCTCTACCCATCTCTTCCACGACGAAGACGATGTACTCGGCCTCGTCGAGGCCATGTGGGACCTGTTCCAGGACATGCGTTGAAAGCGGACTCGCCGTGGGCCGGCCGCAGTGCCCGGCTGCGGCCGGTCCGTGCAGAATGCCGTATGCGGTTTGCGCGGTGGTGTTGAAAAGCGGCAGTGCGTCCCCATTTCTTCACTGACCAGGTTTGGGAATGGAGGTGAAGATCATGTTGGTACCGAAACCCTACGAGCCCTGGAGCCTACTCGATCAGTGGCGCCGGGAGATGGAGAAGATGTTCAGTGCCATGGAGAGCGGCGACACCGAGTCCAAGGTGGCCACGGCCGACTGGGTCCCCGCCGTGGACATCAAAGAAGAGGACGATGCGTTCGTCATCCATGCAGACGTGCCCGGAGTGGATCCCAAGGACATCGAGGTGACCATGGACAACGGCGTGCTCACCATCAAGGGCGAGCGTCACGCCGAGCACAAGGAGGAGACCGACAAGTACACGCGCATCGAGCGTGTCAGCGGCACGTTTTATCGCCGTTTCTCCCTGCCGGACACGGCGGATGCGGAAAACATCTCCGCCAAGGTGGAGAACGGGGTGCTTCTGATCCGGATCCCCAAGAAGCAGGAAGGCCAAGCGCGCCGGATCCCGGTCCAAGCCTGAACGGCCATCCGGCTCGATGAAGGAAAGGGCGGCCACCGCACGCGGTGGCCGCCTTTTTTGGAGGCGGCTCAGTCGGTCACGAACTCTTGGCGGAACGTCACCGTGCGCCGTTCGCCCCCCTGCGGCTGCACCGTGATGGTGAAGTCGATGGTCTCGCCGTTGGTGATGGGCACCTCGCCGATGTAGTACACGGCCTTGGGCTCGCGGATCTCCCGCAGCTCGATCTTCTTGATCTGATTGGAGAGATTCACGCCCTGCGCGGTGACCTTGGCGGGGACGGGTTGCGCAGCCAGGCCCATACGCTTGCGGAGCACCGAAATGGTGAGCAGCGCCCGGTGTTTGCTGCGCGTGATACCGTAGGCCTTGGCCGTTTCGGGGTTGAAGAAATCCGTGCGCACTGCGTTGTAGTACACGACGAAATCGCCGAAATCGGCAGACTGCTCGGCCTGGGCCCCCACACAGAGCAGTAGGCCCATCAGCAGCGGCGCCACAAGGCGGAAGCATCTCGTCTTCATGTCCATCACTCCTCGGTCTCGGTCTGGGTTGGGGAAAGCGTCTGCAGTGGATAAAGCGTCTGCAGTGGATATGGTCGGCGGTTCAGCGTCGCCGTTCTGTCTCCTCCGGGGGCGCCAGCCAGTCCGGCAGGTGCGCCGGCTCGTCCACCTCCACCGTCTTGTTGCGCCCACCGAGTCCGCTGCGGATGCGCACGCGCGATCGGGACACCCCGAAGGTGCGGGCAAAGAGCGCCACCAGTGCCTGGTTGGCCTTGCCCTCCCGGGGGGGAGCGGCCACCCGCACCCGGTAGGCCCCGCCGTGCAGGCCCAGCACCTCGTTGCGTCTGGCATTGGGCTGAGCGTGCACGCGCACCAGCAGGCGCCTGCCTTGCCAGCGCGCCGGCGCCGTATCCACTAATACAGCCCCCGCAGCACGATGAGGATCATCTGCAGGCCAATGAGGGCCACCAGCGGGGACAGGTCGACCATTCCGATGGTCGGGACCACGCGGCGCAGCGGCCGCATCAAGGGCTCGTTCAGGTCGTGCACCAGGCCGGCGACCGGATTGTGGAAGCGCGCGGCCGGGGCCACCCAGCTCAGGATCACCTCGATCAGGATCGAACCCATGTAGATATATACGACCAGCTCGGCCAGCTGGATCACGCTCATCCAGAGCAGGGGGCCGAGGCCGACACGCAACCCAGCCAAGGCGGACAAGATCAGGAGCTGGAGCAGTTTCAGGCCCAAGGCGAGGACCACCGAGGCCGTGTCCAGTCGGGCGATGGGCGGGATTACACGGCGCAAGGGTACGAGCAACGGGTTGGTCACCGTGACCAGAAACTGCGAGAGCGGATTGTAGAAGTCCGCCCGTACCCAGGCCAGCATCAGGCGCAGGACCACCGCGGCGATGTACAGGTTGAACAGGACGTCGACGAGAAAGCTCAGCAGATTGGCGCCCACCGAACTCATGCCGCTCCCCCTTTGGCGAGTTCCTCGGCCAGCTCGCGGGAACGCGCTGCGGCAGCGTCGGCGGCGCGGCGCACCAGACGACGCAGCCCGCCGTCCTCCAGCACGGCGAGGGCACGTTCAGTGGTGCCGCCTGGAGAAGTGACGCGCTGGCGCAACACCGCCGGATCCTCCTCGCTGGCCAGGGCGAGCCGGGCTGCGCCCAGTGCGGTTTGGAGGGTGAGCAGCCGGGCGACTTCCGGGGACAGCCCGAGCCCCGTGCCCGCTTCCATGAGTGCTTCCATGAACAGAAAGAAATAAGCGGGTCCGCTGCCGGAGACCGCCGTGGCCGCATCCATGAGCGCCTCCTGCTCCAGCCACACCGTGACACCCACCGCCCGCAGTATGTGTTCGGCGGTCTCGCGTCCTGCGGCGTCCACCGCGGGGTTGGCCACCAGGGCCGTTGCACCGGCCCCGACCAGCGCCGGCGTGTTGGGCATGCAGCGGACCACCGCGACCCCACCACCCAGCCAGCGCTCGACGTCCGCGCTGCGCACGCCCGCCGCGATGGACAGCACCAAGGGGTGTGTCTGCTGCACCGTGGGTGCGAGTTCCGTGCACACCGCGCGCAGCACCTGGGGTTTGACGGCCAAGACCAGCACCTCGGCCTCGGCGGCGGCAGCCCGGTTGTCTGGTGTGGTGTGCACGGCATAGCGGGCGGCCAGCGCCGCGCGCCGCCCGGCGTCGGGGTCCGAGACCACGATCCGGTCCGACGGCCAGCCGTCCTCCACGAGTCCTCCCACGAGCGCGGCGGCCATGTTGCCGCCCCCGATGAAGGCGAGTTTCAGGTGTACCGTCTCGTGCATGGGGTTTGGAGGATCTGCGGGTGGCTGAGGCGGTGCGTAAGTTTAACCCGGATCTCCCGCACCGCGCGCATCGGCCGGGTGGGGCTCACGGGGGCCGAACAAGGCGGTGCCCACGCGCACGATGGTGGCCCCCTCGGCGATGGCGGCCTCCAGGTCGGCGGACATGCCCATGGACAGGGTGTCCAGTCCGAGACCCTGTGCCTGCAGTCGTTCTGCCAGTGTGCGCAGCCGGGCAAAGGCCGCCCGCTGGCGGCCGAAGTCCGTGGTGGGGGCCGGAATGGCCATCAGACCGCGCAGCTGCAGCCTTTCACAACGGGAGACGTAGCGGGCCAGGGCGTCCACGGCTTCCGGCAGGCAGCCGGCCTTGGTGGGCTCGCGGTCGATGTTGACCTGCAGGCAGACCTGGAGGGGCGGCAGATGGCCCGGCCGTTGCGTGTCCAGGCGCCGTGCGATCTTTTCCCGGTCCACGCTGTGTACCCAGTGGAAGTGCTGGGCGATGCCGCGCGTCTTGTTGGACTGGATCGGGCCGATGAAATGCCATTCGATCTCCAGCCCGGCGAGCGCTTGCATCTTGTCCTCGGCCTCCTGATAGTAGCTTTCGCCGAAGCTCCGCAGGCCGGCCTCCCAGGCGGCTTGGAGCTGCGGTACCGGCTGCGTCTTGCTCACGGCCAGCAGACGCACACTGCCAGGGCTGCGGCCGAAGCGCCGCTCGGCCGCGGCGATGCGCTCCCGCACGGCGCGGATGCGCGCCTGTAGCGCGCCGAATCCGGATCGGGGCTCCGGTTGCTGGGTCATGAATGCGGTTGCCTTTGGTCGAAGAACCCGGCGCACCCGTCTGCGCCGCGTTGAACGAACGCCTTCGATTTTCTACGGTTTCCCGCGTGGACGGATCCACCGCCACGCCACGGTGTGGCGGGACCCCGCCTGATGGCGCATCCCAACGCGGGCGCGGATCCGCACCGATCCGCGTGCGACATGCGTGCACGCGAGCGAAACACCGCGTCGATTCGAGCCGCTCTATTCTGGAACAAAACGCGAACACCCGGAAATGGACATCACGCAGCTGCTCGCCTTTGCCGTCAAGAACAACGCATCCGACCTGCACCTGTCGGCGGGCGTGCCTCCGATGATTCGTGTCGACGGCGATATTCGCCGCATCAACCTCCCGGCCATGGAGCACAAGGAGGTCCACGACATCATCTACGACATCATGAACGACAAGCAGCGTCGGGACTACGAGGAGTATCTGGAGACCGACTTCTCGTTCGAAGTCCCCTCGCTGGCCCGCTTCCGGGTGAACGTGTTCAACCAGAATCGCGGTCCCGGCGCGGTGTTCCGGACCATTCCATCCAAGATTCTGAGCCTGGAAGACCTCAATTGCCCCCGCATCTTCGCCGAGATCGCCGGTTACCCCCGCGGCTTGGTGCTGGTGACCGGTCCCACCGGATCGGGCAAGTCCACCACGCTGGCGGCCATGGTCAATCACAAGAACGAGACCGAGTACGGACACATCCTCACCATCGAGGATCCCATCGAGTTCGTGCACGAGAGCAAGAAGTGTCTGGTCAACCAGCGGGAGGTGCATCGCGACACCCATGGGTTCAACGAGGCCCTGCGTTCGGCGCTGCGCGAGGACCCGGACACCATCCTGGTTGGCGAGCTGCGCGACCTGGAGACGATCCGGCTGGCGCTGACCGCCGCGGAGACCGGTCACCTGGTGTTTGGCACCTTGCACACGAGCTCGGCGGCCAAGACCATCGACCGCATCGTTGACGTCTTCCCCGCCGCGGAGAAGGATATGGTGCGGTCCATGTTGTCCGAATCGCTGCGGGCGGTCATCTCGCAGACACTGCTCAAACGCATCGGCGGCGGTCGCATCGCCGCCCACGAGATCATGATCGGCACGCCGGCCATCCGCAATCTGATCCGTGAGGACAAGGTGGCGCAGATGTATTCGGCCATCCAGACCGGCCAGGCGCATGGCATGCAGACCCTGGATCAGAATCTGCGCGACCTGGTCGACCGTGGTCTGGTGAGCCGTGAGGAGGCGCGCAAGCGCGCCGTCAACAAGGCGCAGTTCTGATCCGCCGAGGAGACGTCATGGATCGCGACAAGGCAATCGGCTTCATCAACGACCTCCTGCGCACCATGGTCAGCCGGGAGGCCTCGGACCTGTTCATCGCCGCCGGTGCCCCGCCCAGCGTCAAGATCGACGGCAAGGTGATGCCGGTGACCAGCCAGCCGCTGACCTCCGCACACACCCAGGTGTTGGTGCGCGCCATCATGAACGACCGTCAGGCCCGCACCTACGAGCAGACCAACGAGTGCAACTTCGCCATCAGCCTCACGGGCGTGGCGCGCTTCCGGGTCAGCGCCTTCGTCCAGCGGGGGAGCTCCGCCATGGTCATCCGCACTATCAACACCCGCATCCCGACCATCGAGGAGCTCAACCTGCCGCCGATTCTCAAGGACATCGCCATGACCAAGCGCGGGTTGGTCATCTTCGTGGGCGCCACCGGATCGGGCAAGTCCACCTCGCTGGCGGCCATGGTGGGCTATCGCAACCAGAACAGTTACGGCCACATCATCACCATCGAGGATCCCATCGAGTTCGTCCACGAGCACGGCAAGTGCATCGTCACCCAGCGCGAGGTGGGGGTGGACACGGCGGACTACGGGGTCGCCCTCAAGAACACCCTGCGCCAGGCCCCCGACGTGATCCTCATCGGCGAGATCCGCGACCGCGAGACCATGGAGTACGCCGTGGCGTTCGCCGAAACCGGCCACCTGTGCCTGAGTACTCTGCACGCCAACAGCACCAACCAGGCGCTGGACCGGATCATCAACTTCTTTCCGGAGGACCGCCGCGAGCAGCTGCTCATGGACCTGTCCCTCAATCTGAAGGCCGTCATCTCCCAGCGGCTGATCCCGCTCGCCCACGGGGAAGGGCGCATTCCCGCCATCGAGATCATGATCAACACGCCGTTGATGGCGGATCTGATCTTCAAAGGCGACGTGCCGGCCATCAAGGACCTCATCAAGCGCTCCACCAACCAGGGCATGCAGACCTTCGACCAGCACCTGTTCGATCTTCTCGAGGCGGGCAAGATCACTTACGAGGACGCCCTGCGCAACGCCGATTCCATCAACGACCTGCGCCTGCGTATCAAGCTGGAGGGGACCTTGTCCAAGCAAGCGGTGCCCAAGGAACACGAAGAGCTCGAGATCGAGGCCAAGCCGGAAGAGGTGGGCAGCTTGACCACGCAGGCCGCGCGGCGGATCCAGCCATGAACATCGCACCCTATCTCAAGCTGATGGCCGAGCGCGGCGCCTCGGATCTCTACCTCACCACCGGGGCGCCGGCCAGTGTGCGTATCGAGGGCGCGCTCAAACCGGTGAGCCGCACGCCCCTGGAACCGGGAATGACCCAGAAGCTCGCCTACAGCCTCATGAACGAGCAGCAGATCCGGGACTTCGAGCGTGAGAAGGAGATGAACCTCGGCATCACGCTCGGCGGAGCCGGCCGTTTCCGGGTCAACGTCTACCGCCAGCGGGGCGAGGTCTCATTGGTGATCCGCCACATCAAGAGTGAGGTGCCGAGCATCGACGAGCTCAACCTGCCGCCGGTGCTCAAGGATCTCATCATGCACAAGAACGGCCTGGTGCTGGTGGTGGGCTCGACCGGATCGGGCAAGTCCACCGCGCTGGCGGCGATGATCGACTACCGCAACCAGAACCACTTCGGCCACATCCTCACCATCGAGGACCCCATCGAGTACGTATTCACCCACAAGCGTTCCATCGTGGGCCAGCGTGAAGTGGGCATGGACACGCTCTCCTACGAGAACGCCTTGCGCGAGGCGTTGCGGGAGTCGCCGGACCTGATCATGATCGGCGAGATCCGCGACCGCAAGACCATGGAGGCGGCCATTGGGTTCGCCGACACCGGTCACCTCTGCCTGAGCACCCTGCACGCGGTCAACGCCAACCAGGCCCTGGACCGCATCATCAACTTCTTTCCCCCCGACGCCCGCAATCAGATCCTCATGGATCTTTCGCTCAATCTGCGCGGCATCATCTCCCTGCGTCTGGTGGTGGGTCGCGACGGCAAGCGGGTCCCGGCCGTCGAGGTGCTGGTCAACACCTCCTTCGTCTCCGAACTGATCAAGAAAGGGGAATTTCCGGAGCTCAAGCACGCCATGGAGCGTGATACGGTCAACGGTATGCAGACCTTCGACCAGGCGCTGTTCGAGCTCTATCAGCTCAAGCGCATCACCCTGCAGACGGCGTTGGCCCATGCGGACTCGCGCTCGGACATGGAGTGGCGGATCAACTTCGGAGAGGGCGAGAAGGGCCTGGCCAAGAACCAGGAGTCGCTGGAGTTTCCGGGAGATCTGGGTACGACTCTGCCGGAGGACACCGATCCCAAGCGCTCCGGCGGCAAGGAGCGGCTCAGCACCCTGGCCATGATGCGCGAGGCCATCGGAGAGGAGGACGAGGAGTTGTTCCTCGGTGACGAGCAGGAGACTCCGGAGGACTCGGCGGCAGGCGCGAATCCCTTCGCCGACGAGGATCCGTTCGCCGAACCGCCCAAGTGAGCGGCGCCTGGAGGCACTCGGCGGCTACGGGGGAAAGACCGTGTCTGCGTCGAACACCGGACCGTCCACGCACACGCGCCGCATGGCGACGCCCTGGGGTGTCTGCGTGCGCACCACACAGCCGGCGCAACCTCCCACCGCGCAGGCCATGTAGGCCTCCAGCGAGACCTGACAGGGCAGCCCGTGACGCCGTGCCAGGCGCGCGACGGCTTCCAGCATGGCGTGCGGGCCACATGCCAGGATCTGAACGTCCCGCGTGGTGCCGTGTGCACGGATCCACCGCTCGGCCAACTCGGTCACGGGGCCCCGATGGCAACCCGGAAACCCCGCCCCGCTGGCCAGTCGTGAAGGCACCTTCCATGCTTCCAGCAGGGGCATGGCATTGACCGTCCATGCGTCCAGCTCGGGCACCGGCAGGGTCGAGCGCCGGGGCTCGAACGGGAAGAGGACCTCGGAACCCATGAGCACGAGGGGCTTCCAATGTGTCTCGCCGCGCATGCTTTGCGCGGCGAAGATCATGGGTGGGATGCCCACGCCGCCGCCGATCAGCAGCACGTGGGGGCGTTGCGGGTCGGGCGCGAAAGGCTTGCCTATCGGGCCGAGCATGGGCAGCCGGGTCCCCACGGGCTGTTCGGCCAGCAGCCGGGTGCCCCGTCCCACCCGTTTGTAGAGGATCTCGATCCAGCCTGCCGTCGCATCGGTGCGCTGGATCGAGAACGGCCGGCGCAGGGGCAGGCAAGGGCTGCAACGCAGATGGACGAACTGGCCGGGTCTGGCACTGTCGGCCACTTGCGGGGCCTCGAGGCGCAATACGAACTGCTCGCCGGGATGGGCCTCGTGGGCGAGGACCATGGCCTCCTGCTCGATCAGGGGGGCGCACATAGGCCTGGTTCAGTCTCCGGTTTCCAGGCTGTGGACCAGACGTCCGTCCACCCAGGTATGGACCACGGCACCCTGCATCCGCCGCCCGAGGAATGGGGTGTTCTTTCCCTGGCTGCGTAGGGTTTCGGGCGCCACCGTCCAGACCCGATGGAGGTCCACGACGCACAGGTCGGCCGGGTGTCCCACCTGCAGTGTGCCCCGCTCGATCCCCAGCACGCGGGCAGGCCCGGTGGTCAGGCGTGCCACCACCGTGTCGAGCTCCAGTTCCCCCCGTGCGGCGAGCTGCAGGCCCAGGGCCAGCAGGGTGTCCAGGGCCGAAGCGCCGGGTTCGGTTTGCGGGAAGGGGGCATTCTTGGCGTCGGCGTCGTGGGGCTGATGGTCCGAGCAGATGGCCTGGATTTCGCCCGTCGCCACGGCCTCCACCAGGGCCCTCCGGTCGCGCTCGGTGCGCAGCGGCGGCAACACGTGGCAATGCGTGTCGAAGCCCTCCAGATCGGCTTCGGTGAGCAGGAGCTGATGCATGGCCACGTCGGCCGTCACCGGCAGACCATCGCGTCGTGCCTGGGCCACGAGCCGGACACCGCGCTCGGTGGACAGCCGGCACAGGTGCACCCGTGCACCGGTCTGCTCCACCAGGGCCAGGATCTGGGCCAGGGCGGCGGTCTCGGCCGCTGGTGGGATGCCCGGCAGACCCAGTCGGGTGGCCACTGCGCCTTCGTGGGCGCAGCCGCCGGCGGACAGGTGTGGGTCGGTGGGATGCAGGTGCACGGCCAGCCCCACGGTGTCGGCGTACTCCAGGGCGCGGCGCAGGATCAGGGTATTGGCCAGCGGACGCAGTCCATTGCTGAGTCCGATACAGCCGGCCGCCCGAAGGGCCGCCATCTCGCTCAACCCTTCGCCGCGCAGCCCCGGGGTCAACGCGGCCAGGACCTCCACCCGGGGACCGGCCACTGCCGCGGCATTGCGCTGGATGTGCTCGATCTGGGCGGGGCTGTCCACCACGGGCAGGGTGTCGGGGGGACAGACCAGCGTGGTGATGCCGCCCCCCGCCGCGGCGGGGAGCTCACTGGCGATGGTGGCCTTGTGCTCCAGTCCGGGCTCGCGCAACCGGGCACTGAGGTCGACCAGCCCGGGCAGGACCAGGAGCCCGTCCAGGGAGAGGGTGCGGTCCGGTGTGAAGTCCGCGGGGGGGCTGCCCACGGCGACGATGCGGCCCTCTGCGATCCAGAGATCGGCGCGGGCATCCAGGCCCGCCTCCGGATCCAACACGCGACCGCCGCGCAGATGCCACTTCATGCCGCCCCCCCGGGGGCGTCGGGGCCCAGGGCCAGGGACATCACGGCCATGCGCACGGCGATCCCGTAGGTCACCTGGCGCAGGATCACCGAGCGGCCGCCGTCGGCGACGCGACTGTCGATCTCCACACCCCGGTTGATCGGCCCCGGATGCATGACGATGACGTCCGGTCGCGCCCGGCGCAACCGTGCCTCGGTGAGCCCGAACTGCTGGAAGTACTCGTGCTCGCTGGGCAGGAACGCCCCGCTCATGCGCTCGCGCTGCAGGCGCAGCATGATCACCACGTCGGCATCGCGCAGTCCCTCGTCCAAGTCCACGTGGGCCTCCACACCGAGCGACGCCACCTCCGCCGGCAACAGCGTGCGCGGTGCCACCACGCGTATGCAGCCGGCGCCCAGGGTGCGCAGCGCCTGGATCTGGGAGCGGGCCACCCGCGAATGCAGGATGTCGCCCACGATGGCCACGCACAAGCGACCGAAATCCCCCTTCTCCCGGCGGATGGTGAACATGTCCAGCATGGCCTGTGTGGGATGGGCGTGGCGGCCGTCTCCGGCATTGATGACGCGGACGTGAGGGGCGGCGTGCCGGGCGATGAAATGGGCCGCGCCACTGTCGGCGTGGCGCACGACGAACATGTCGGTATGCATCGCCTCCAGATTGCGCAGGGTGTCGAGCAGGGTCTCGCCCTTGACCGTGGCGGCGGCCCCAACATTGAGATTGAGCACGTCGGCCGAAAGCCGCTTGGCGGCGAGCTCGAAGGTGGTGCGTGTTCGGGTGCTGGCCTCGAAGAAGAGATTGACGATGGTCTTGCCACGCAACAGCGGCACCTTTTTTACGGCGGGGCCGCCCAGACTGGCGAACGACTCGGCGGTGTCCAGGATCTGTTCGAGCACCGTGCGCGGCAGGCCCTCGATGGTGAGGAAATGACGAAGCCGCCCGCTGTCGGTCAGCTGCAGCGCGGAGGTCGGTGTTGGCGTGTGGCTCGGCGTCACCCGCGGTCGGTAGGGGTTGCTGTGGCCAGGATCTCGAGTCCGAGCGGTTCGGGGCCGGTGAGCTTGATCTCCCCGCCGCGCGGCAGCTCGACGCGTGCCCCCACGGCGTCGGGCTGGATGGGCAGTTCACGGCCTCCACGGTCGATGAGCACGGCGAGGATCACCGAGGCCGGTCGCCCGAAATCGAACAGCTCGTTCAAGGCGGCACGCACGGTGCGGCCGGTGTGGATCACGTCGTCGACCAGTACCACGTGGCGCCCGTCGATCCCCGGGGGGAGCTGAGAGGGACGCACACTGGGGTTGAGCCCGATCCGGCTGAAGTCGTCCCGGTAGAAGGAGATGTCGAGAGTGCCCAGGGGGCCTTCCAGGTCCAGGCTGCGATGCAACCACTGCGCAATCCAGGCCCCCCCGGTGTGGATTCCCACTACCAGCGGTTCGCGCACCAACCGACGCCGCAGCAGCGCCTCCAACTCGCTCTGCAGGCGGGTCAGCGGTTCACCCACCTCCAGCCTCATGATTCGACTTCCGGATTCGCCTTGCGCATCCAGGTCTCGAGCAGGAGCGCCGCGGCCGTGCGGTCGATGTCTGCCTTGGAGAGGGCGGATCGACGTCCGGCCGCCCGTTGCGCGCGCAGGTGCACGTAGGCTTCGTTGGAGCTGAGCGTCTCGTCGACGGTGTATACCGGCAGGCCGAAGCGTGCCTCCAGGGCTTGGCAGAAGCGTCGGATCCGCCTGCGCAGGGCCTCGGTCGAGGCATTGTGCGGGGCGGCGTCCCTTCCACCGGGAATGCCCACCACCAGGGCGCTGGGCTGCCATTCCCGCACCAGCTGTTCGATGCGCGGCCAGTCCAACTGCCCCGGGCGCCCATGTAGGGTGGTCAGGGGGCTGGCCGTCCCGGTCAGGGTGTTGCCCACGGCCACCCCGGTGCGGCGGTTGCCATAGTCGAACCCCAACACCGTGCGCACCGGCCGCCGCGCTGCCGATGCGGCTTCAGGCATGCCCGGCATCGCCTGCGATCAGATTGAGGTCCACGCCCAAGCGGGCCGCCGCTTCCTGCCAGCGCGTCTCATAGGGCGTGTTGAAGACGAGCTCGGGGTCGGCCGGCACCGTCAGCCAGGCGTTTTGTGCCAGTTCCTGTTCGAGCTGTCCCGGACCCCACCCGGCGTAACCCAGCGCGATCAGCCAGCGTTCGGGACCCGCACCAGCCAGGATGGCCGCCAGGATGTCCCGTGAGGTGGTCAGGCCCAAGGTCTCCGTGACCGGCAGCGTGGACTCCCACTGGCCTAGGGGCTCGTGGAGCACGAAGCCGTGATCCACTTGCACCGGGCCACCGGAGAGCACCGGGGTGGCCGCCACGGTGGGGTCGGCCGCCTCGATCTCCATGTGCTCGGCCAGATCCCCGAGCGTCAGTTCCGTGGGCCGGTTGATGACGATGCCCAGCGCGCCTTCCTCGTTGTGCTCGCAGAGGAAAGTGACCGTCTGATTGAAGTTGCGGTCGCCCAGACCGGGCATGGCCACGAGGAGATGATTGGCCAGGCTGGACATGGCTTGAGTGCGGCTCGATGTCATGGAGCTAGTATACGCCCATCGAGCGACTTTGCGGCGGTGGACGGGTCGGGTCCCTCACGGGCCTGACGAGTGGGCCGGCGGGCTTGCCTGGGGATGCTGCTTCCGGGCCACGCGCCTCATCCGGGGCATGGGCACGGTTCAGCGCATACGGAGCCGCTCCCCGCTCTTGAACTCCCAGGTGCGGGTGATCATCAGCCGCGAATAGCGTTTGCGCATACCCTCGGGGAACGGGTCGAAGGGAGCGGCCAGGCGCACGATGCGCAAGGCCGCGTCGTCGAGGACCTGATGACCGGAGCGCACGCCGATTCGTGCCTCGAGCAGGCGGCCGTCCTGGTCGATCAGTACATGCACGATGAGCGTCCCGCTCAAGTGGCGGCGCCGCGCCTCGTCCGGATAGTGCAGGTTGCCGATCGCCTCGACGCGGGCCACCCAGCGTCGCACGTACTCGGCCTCGTCGGCCGCCTTGGCGCTCAGGGTGTGCAGGTAGCGGGTGCGCGGGTGCTTGAGGTATGCGGCCTCCTGCCGGGCGATCTCGGCACTGAGCCGGGCGATCTCGGCGCGCAGGACCGGATCCTCCACGCGGGTCTCGAATCGCGGGCCGGTATTGGGACGGGAGACGGCCGCGGGCGCCTCGGCGCTCAGGGTGGTGAGCAATGCCCGGGGTCCCGCCTGGGGGTTGCGTTGCGCCGCGAACCGCTCCGCGACCGTCGTGGCTTGGGGCCGAGCCGCCGGCGGCGGTCGGGAGGCGTCGCCCTCCAGTCCACTGGCCTCCTGGTGCGTGGCCGCGAGCCGCTCGGCGTGTTCGGGTGCCTTGTGCGCTGGCGCGATCGCCAGGGTGACGTCCAGTGCCCGGGATGTGGGCGGTGGAGGAGGCGAGCGGAAGTCGATGCCCCAGATGATCAAGGCATGCACGGTGCCGGCCAATACGAGCATGCTCAGGAGCGGATCGTCGAGGTGTAGCCGCATCACCGGGTGCAATGGGATGAGGCGCCCTCGGGCCGGGGCGTGGAGCGGCGTTCGCCGTGCGAAATCCGATCACGCCGGCGCGTCATGGGTCCCCGCCTTGCGCCCGGGCCCGCAGGCGCTGGATGACTGCGTCCATGATCTGGCTGGCGATGTTCAGATGATAGATGCGGTCCAGCTCCCGGATACAGGTGGGGCTGGTCACGTTGATCTCCGTGAGCCAGTCGCCGATGACGTCCAGCCCCACGAACACGAGCCCGCGCCGACGTAGTTCCGGCCCCACCTGGGCGCAGATCCAGCGATCCCGCTCCGACAGTGCCACACCACGGCCCTCTCCACCCACGGCGAGGTTGGCGCGGGCCTCCCCCGCGGGGGGGATACGGGCCAGAGCGTAGGGCACGGGACGGCCCTCGATCAACAGGATCCGTTTGTCTCCCTGCGAGACCTCGGGGATGAACCGCTGCGCCATGATGGTGCGTGTGCCGTGCCGGGTGACGGTCTCCAGGATCACGTTGGTGTTGGGGTCGCCATCCTGGATCCGGAACACGGATTCGCCCCCCATGGTGTCCAGCGGCTTGACCACGACGGCCCCCTGGGACCGCACGAAGCTGAGCAGCCGGCTCACGTCTCGGGTGACCAGTGTGGGGACGCAGCATTGGGGAAACCACGCCGTGCACAGCTTCTCGTTGCAGTCGCGCAGGGCCTGCGGATCGTTGACCACCAGGGCCCCTTGCACCTGGGCCAGATCCAGCAGGAGCGTCGCGTAGAGGTATTCGCTGTCGAACGGGGGGTCCTTGCGCATGAAGATCACGTCGAATTCTGCGAGGGCCAGGTCCTCCATCTCCCCTGCCTCGAACCAATGCGTGGGATCGTCGAACACCCGCAGGGACCGGACCTGCGCGCGTGGCACGCCGTCGGTGAGATAGAGCCCTTCCAATCCGCAGGCCCACGCCGGCCAGCCGCGGCGCTGCACCTCGAGCAGCATGGCGAAGGTGCTGTCCTTGGCCACATGGATCCGCTCGATGGGATCCATGACGAACAAGAGCCGCGGTTGCTCGGGCCGGTGGCGTCTCATGTGGATATGGATGCAGGAAAGGGCGTGCCGATTGTATAACGACCACGAGTTCGGGCGGTGGCCACACCCGCATGGAGGGGGGTAGTATGGGGCTCGCCGGGGCGACGAATGGGCAGCAGGTCAGGTCGGGATATTGGTGGACTTCATCGGCTGCGGCTGGGTCGGTTTCGAAAGCTCCGATATAGTCGTTGTGAACCTGTCAGCGGATCGAAAAGGCTCCGGATTCGGCACCGGTGCGTCCTGCGCACCATGCGAAAGAGTCGATAGTTTTGACGGCATGATCATTCATCATGTGATCACCAACCAGTGCAGCCATGGAAAATGCCGTGAGCGCAAATCCCGACCCATCCAGTGATCGCCTGACCGGCTTGAAAGTCATGGTGATCGACGACAGCAAGACCATTCGTCGCACGGCCGAGACCTTGCTTGGCAAGCAGGGCTGCGAGGTGATCACGGCCACGGACGGCTTCGAAGCCCTGGCCAAGATCGCCCAGCACCAGCCCGATCTCATCTTCGTCGACATCATGATGCCCCGGTTGGATGGCTATCAGACCTGCGCCCTGATCAAGAACAACCCGAAGTTCCGGGACACGCCCGTGATCATGCTGTCCAGCAAGGACAGCATCTTCGACAAGGCGCGCGGGCGCATCGTGGGATCTGAGCAGTATCTCACCAAGCCATTCAGCAAGGACGAGTTGATCGGCGCGATTCGGGAGCACGCCAAGCGGTGAACGACGTCCTCGTTCGGCGAGGATTTGGGGTTTTGGCACAGTGGGGAGGTTTGAAGTGGCGCGCATATTGGTAGTGGACGATTCGCGGACCGAGATCCATGTGCTCAAGGGGATGTTGGAGAAGGCGGGTTACGAGGTGGAGACCGCCTCCAGCGGGGAAGAGGGCATTGCGGCGGCCCGCCGTGCCCGGCCCGATGTGATCCTCATGGACGTGGTGATGCCCGGAGTCAACGGTTTCCAGGCCACGCGCCAGCTGGCGCGTGACCCCAGTACGGCCAAGATCCCGGTGATCATGGTGACCACCAAGGATCAGGACGCAGACAAGGTGTGGGCGCAGCGCCAGGGCGCCAGGGACTATCTGGTCAAGCCGGTGCGCGAAAAGGAACTGCTCGAGGCGGTACGCGCCCAGCTCTCCTGAGGAGGATCCGTGACAGAGGTGGCCACCGATGCGTTCCAGCTGCTCCGCGAACTCGACCGGCTCGCGCGCAGCCGCAAGCGCGTGTTGCCGGTGCGTGAAGAGCCGCGCGAGGAGTGGCTTGGCATCGGTTTCAGGCTCGGGGGGCGAACGTTGATCGCGGCCATGGACCAGGTCGCGGAGGTGGTGGGTGTGCCGGGCATGGCGCGGATCCCCGGGGTCAAGCCTTGGGTGCTGGGGCTGGCCAACCTGCGTGGGCGGCTGATTCCGGTGATGGACCTGCATGGATTTCTGTTCGATGCCGAAGGGCCCGTCGGCGAGTCGTCTGCGCGGCGGGCCATCGTGATCGACACCGAAGGTATCGTCGCCGGACTGGTGGTCGATGGGGTGGTGGGCATGCGCCACTTCTGGCGGGACGAGCTTCAGGGCGCTCCACCCGGCTTGGAACCGGCGCTGGAGCCGTACGTGCAGGCCTCTTTTCCCGTGCAGGACCAGCGTATTGGAGTGTTCGATTTTTCACGGCTGGCACGGAGCGAGGCGTTTCTGGACGTCGCCCGATGACCCGGTCAGGGAAGGGGCCGGGAAGCCGGCATGTTGGAGCCCGCCATGGGTTTGCTCCGGGCCGCGCTGTGCCGGCCCGGGCCTAGGCAGGGGGCGTCCCGCTCGGGGCGCGTAAATTCAGGAGATCGGAGACATGAAAGGTGGAAAATCCACGGGCGCGAACAAGGCCGTTGTGCTCCTCGTCGCTCTTTTCGCTGTACTGGTGGCCCTGGTGGGCTGGGCGGCGTACTTCGTCTACACGGAAGGCAGCTATCAGACCCGGTATCTGACGCTGGTTTCCGATGAGAAGCTGATCTCCCAGGAGATGGCCACGCAGGCATTGCGTGCGGCCCAGGGCGAAGATGCCGCATTTGTGCAGTTGCGCCGTCTGAAAGGGCGCTTCGAGGACAGCCTCAAAGTACTGCGCGAGGGGGATCCGGACAACGGCCTCCCGGCGCTGTCCGAGAAGTTGGCCGCTGCCGGCATGAGCGAGCCGTTTGATCGTCTGCAGAAGAGCTGGGCGGGATATCGCACCCACGTGGACACCATCCTCAAGGGGCGCGATGTGATCCAGAAGGTGGCCGAGCACGTCCAGATCATCCGTGAGACCATGCCCGATCTGCTGGAGGTGAGCGATGAGCTGGTCCGTGCCCTGGTGCGTGCCGATGCACCCGCGGAACAGGTCTATCTCCTGGCACGCCAGCTCATGATCGCCGAGCGCATCGAGCTCAATCTCAACAAGGTCCTGTCCGGCAAGGCCGAGTCGGCCACGGCCGCCGATCAGTTCGGCCGTGATGCGGCCCTGTTCGGCCGGGTGCTCGACGCACTGGCCAAAGGCAACGCCACCATGGGCATCGAACGGCTGACCCAGCCGGAGGCGGTGGAGAAGCTGCGCGAGGCGGCGGTTCTCTATGCGGCGGTGCGTGAGAACGCCGGGGCGATCCTCGATGCGGCTCCGAACCTGTACGACATCAACGAGGCGGCGGGCAAGATCGAGTCGGCCGGTGCGGCGGTGCTCGAGGCGGCCGACGGACTCGAGCGCGCGGTCCTGCGTTATGGTGCGCGTCTGGATCTGGTGACCATGGCGGCGGCGGCGCTGGGTGCCTTGGCCATCCTGGATCTGCTGCTCATTGCCTGGCTGCTCGTCCGGGCCGCCAAGCGCCGCGAGCAGCTGGCCGAGCAGCAGAACCGACGCAACCAGGAGGCCATCCTGCGCCTGCTGGACGAGATGACCACGCTGGCCGAAGGCGACCTCACCGTGCAGGCGACGGTCACCGAGGACATCACGGGTGCCATCGCCGACTCGGTGAACTACTCCATCGATGCCCTGCGCAATCTGGTGGCCACCATCAATGCCACCGCCGAGCAGGTGGCCGCCTCGGCGGAGAAGACACGGGCTATCACGCAGCGCCTGGCGGACGCATCCAATTACCAGGCCCGGGAGATCGCCTCGGCCTCGGCCGCCGTCGCCGACATGGCCGATTCCATCGAGGAGGTCTCGGGGACTGCAGCCAACGCCGCAGACGTGGCGCAGCGTTCGGTCGAGATCGCTCACGAGGGCGCCAACGCGGTGTCGCGCACCATCGAGGGCATGGGCACGATCCGCGAGCAGATCCAGGAGACCTCCAAGCGCATCAAGCGCTTGGGCGAGAGCTCACAGGAGATCGGCGACATCGTGAGTCTCATCAACGAGATCGCGGACCAGACCAACATCCTCGCCCTGAATGCCGCCATCCAGGCGTCCACCGCCGGTGAGGCGGGTCGCGGGTTCGCAGTGGTGGCCGACGAGGTCCAGCGCCTGGCCGAGCGAGCCAGCAACGCCACCAAGCAGATCGAGGCCCTGGTCAAGACGATCCAGGCCGACACCCACGAGGCCGTCATCTCCATGGAACAGAGTACGGCCAACGTGGTCTCGGGTGCGCGTCTCGCCGAGGAGGCGGGTGAATCCCTGGGCAAGATCGAGGACGTCTCCAACGAACTGGCCGGTCTCATCCAGTCCATCTCCATGGCCTCGCGTCAACAGGCCTCGGCGGCGGCCAGCATCACCAACACCATGAGCGTCATCCAAGAGATCACGCTGCAGACCTCGGAGGGGACCACCGAGACCGCCGAGGCCGTGGCCGAGCTCGCCGAACTCGCCGTGGAACTGCGTCGTTCGGTGGCTGGGTTCAAGCTCCCCGAGGACATGGATCAGAGCGCCATGGCGCTGCAGACCATGGCCCTGGCCTCGGGCCCGGTCACCGTTTCCGAAGCCGAGGCCGAGGCTGAGGACGCGGAGGAAGCGCCACTCAAGGCCCAGCGACAGGCGGGCTCCTGAGCAAGATCGGCAAGGCAAGGAGGCAGCGGTATAGGTGAGCGAGATGGAACAGACAACCGCGAATCAGGCAGGTCCGCTGAGCTGGGTCAAGGCCGAGCTCGACAAGATCCTGTCGTCCGCGCGCGAAGCGCTCGAGCACTATGCCGAAGGCCGCGACGAAGAGCATCTGGAAGACGCGGCACAGGCGCTTCGCCAGGTCGAGGGAACGCTGGAGCTCGTGCAGCTCTATGGGGCAGCGGCCCTGGCCCAAGAGATGGGGGCCTTGCTCGAGGCGCTCGGTGAAGGTGAAGTCGCCGATGCCGACGAGGCCCTAGAGGTCCTGCTGCGGGCCATCTTCCAGCTTCCCGACTACCTCGATTTCATCGAGGCCGGCAATCAGGACGTACCCATCGTCCTGCTGCCGCTGCTCAACGAGCTGCGGCGTGTCCGCGGTGAGCCGCCTCTTCCGGAGAAGGTGCTGTTCTTCCCCAATCTGGACGCGGCGCGGGTTCCCGTTGCCCGCCTACGGCGGCGCGCCGATGCAGGGGTGGACAGCCCCACTCTGGCACGCAGACTGCGTCCAGTCTACGAGATGGGGCTGGTGGGCTGGTTTCGGGGCAGGAAGCCGCAAAAGAACCTGCTGCGCCTGTATGCGGTGCTCGAGCGTCTCTATTCGGTCTCGGAAACCTATGTGGCGCGGCGCTTCTGGTGGGTGGCCAGTGCCTTCGTGGAGGCGGTCGCCTCCGGAGGATTGCGCCAGGACCCCACGGTCAACGTGCTGCTCGGCAGGATCGACCGTTCGATCAAGGCCCTGATCGAGCGGGGCGAGGAGTCGCTGGCCGCGGAAGAGCACGTGGAGGTACTGAAGAATCTCCTCTACTACATCGCGCGCGCACCCGCCACGGGTGACATCGTGCGTCAGGTCCAAGAGTCCTTTTCTCTGAATCAACTCCTGCCGCCTGAACGAAAGCTGCAGGAGTTGCGCAGCCGGGTGGCCGGTCCCGGCGCCAAGGTGTTCGAGGCCGCCGCGAAGGCGGTGCTGGACGATCTCAGCGACGTCAAGGATCAGTTCGAACTGTATCTGGCCGAGAGCGACCCGGACCCGGAGGCGCTGGAGGGTGTGGCGGCAAAACTCGGTGAGATTGCCGACACGCTCGGGATGCTCGGGCTCGGCTCGGCCCGCAAAAAGGTGGAGCAGGAGATCGCGCTGGTCCACAAGATGTTGCACAGCGGGTCGCGTGACGCCTCCGACAGCGCCATCCTCAACATGGCCAGCCTGATGCTCAACGTGGAGGCCGCCCTGGAGGATCTGCGGCGCTTCGGGGTGGAGACCGAATCGGCTCTCACCACCGAGGGGCTCACCGGCCGCCAGCAGAAAGAGCTACGTGCACAGCTCATCGAAGAGGCGCTGCGCGACCTCGCCCATCTCAAGGAGGCCATTCTCACATGGATGGCGGCGCCAGCCGAGGTCGATATGGTGGCCCGTCTTCCCGCGCAGCTCGCGCAGGTCAAGCGGGCACTCTCAGTGGCGGGGGTGGATGCCATGGGCCCGCTGCTGGACGCGATCGCAGCCTATTTGGCCGACTGTGTACGGCCCGGTGCCGAGCAACCGCCTTTTCGCGAATTCGAGGCCCTGGCCGATGCCATCGTCGCGGCCGAGTACTACTTGGAGACGCTCGGGCGTGAAGGCCGGGACGTGCGGGACATCCTGCGCGGAGGCGAGGAGCGCATGGCCGAGCTCGGTTTTGTGCCCGGAGAGGTGCAGGCTCCCGATCTGGCTGCGCTGGAACAGAAGCGTGAGCCCGGCGTCGTGGTGCCCCTCAAGCGCCCCACTGTCGAGCCGGAGCCGGGGGCCCCGGACGAAACCCAGACGCCTGCGGTGGAGCGCGCGGGTGAACCGCCCGCCGGCGCGCCGGAGCCCGCCCCGTCCGCTGCCACGGCGGCAGGGGGTGCGGTTCTGCCCGAGTGGCTGAAAGAGGCGCGAGAAGCGCATCTGGACTATGACACGGTCTCGGAGGAAGCCGACGAAGAGATCCTGGAGATCTTCCTCGAGGAGGCCGCCGAAGAAATCGAGCGCATTCGATCCTTGTTGCCGCAATGGCGGCAGGCCCCCGAGGACCACGAGGCGCTGACTACGATCCGGCGCTCGTTTCATACCCTCAAGGGCAGTGGCCGCATGGTCGGCGCCCTGCGCGTCGGAGAGT
Source organism: Gammaproteobacteria bacterium (assembly GCA_027030565.1). Classification (GTDB taxonomy): domain Bacteria; phylum Pseudomonadota; class Gammaproteobacteria; order JAJDOJ01; family JAJDOJ01; genus JALVEU01. The sequence goes on from JALVEU010000306.1 coordinate 22,969, forward strand.
TCGCCTGGGCGGTGGAGAATCTTCTCAACCGGGTGCTGGACGCCACCATCGAGCCCTCCGAGGCGGTGTTCGGGTTGGTCGAGTACGCCACGGAACTGCTCCCCGGGCTTGTCGCCGAACTGCAGGGTGCCTCGCCTGTGGACGTGGACCTGGCGATGTTGATCGCCTATGCGCATGCGTTGGCCAAACCGGACCTGCGGTCCGAGGCCGAGGCGCTCGATCTGAGTTTGGTCCTGGGTAGGAAACCGCCAGAGACCGAAACGGCCGAAGCTGAAACGGCCGAAGCTGAAACGGCCGAAGCTGAAACGGCCGAAGCTGAAACGGCCGAGGTTGAAACGGCCGAGGTTGAAACGGCCGAGGTTGAAACGGCCGAAGCTGAAACGGCCGAGGCGGAGAA
>JALVEU010000307.1 GCA_027030565.1 Gammaproteobacteria bacterium
CGGGACTTTGCCCTACGCCCGGGTGGTGGGCTACGAAACCTCCGCGCGCTGAATCTGATGCGCGCGGTACTACTCAGTCTCCTCACGCTGCTGCCCATCGCTGGGGCCCGTGCCGAGGAAGATGTCCGAAGCTGGTTCGACCGGGCCGTGCAGGCGGTCGAACGCCTCAATTACGAGGTGCTCATGGTGTTCGCCCGCGACGACCGGCTGCAGACCCTGCAGGTGCTGCACAGCTACGATTCGGGCCGGGTCCGGGAGCGCATCGAGGCCCTGAACGGCAGTCCCCGCGAAGTCGTGCGGCTGGACGGGCGCGTGGCCTGCAGTGTGGGTGGGATCCACGTGCTCACCGGCCGGGGCCACGGACAGCAGGGCATGTCGCTGGGCGTCCACGGCGATCTCGATGCCCTGCGGGCGTGGTATGCGTTCTCCCTGGGCGATACCGACCGCATCGCCGGCCGCCCTTGCAGAACGCTGCGAATCGAGCCCCGTGACCGCTATCGATACGGTTATCGGCTGTGTCTGGACCAGGAGGTGGGTCTGCCATTGCGCACGGAGATCCTCGATCACGACCATCGTGTGTTGGAGCGCATGATCGTGACCCGGCTGGTGCTGTACCGAGAGCCCCTGCCGGCCGAGCGTTTCATGGTGGACTGGTCGCGGGCGCCGACGACCGCCGAGCAGGAGGACGAGGTGCCGCCCGAGTCCGGCCCCTCGGACACCCACTGGGAGATCGGGGAATTGCCGCCGGGCTATGCCGTGGTCGAGCGCGACCGCTATCCCATGCGTGAGGGTGCCGTCTCGGTGGAGCACCTGGTGGCTTCCGATGGGCTGGCGGCGGTCTCGGTATTCGTTCGCCCCGAGGACGAGGAGCTGTTCCGGGGCCTGAAACGCAGCGGTGCCATGCACGTGTTCGGGCTCCTGCACCCGCCGTATCACGTCACGGTCATGGGTGAAGTGCCGGCCGTGGTGGTGCGGATGATCGGCGACTCGGTGCATCCGGTCCAGGAGGGCGGGGGATGATCGAGCAGCCTGCACGGGTGGTCGCCATCGACGGCCCCTATGCCTGGGTCGAGGCGGAGCGCCAGAGCGCCTGCGGGCAGTGCAGCGCCCGGGCCGGCTGTGGGACGGGTGTGCTGGCCCGTGCGCTGGGCCGCCGCAGTGTACGGCTGCGCACCCTGAACCGCGTCGCTGCCGAGGTTGGGGACCGGGTGACCGTGGGTATCGACGAGCACGTGCTGCTGCGCGGTGCGCTGTTGATGTACGGCCTGCCGCTGGCCACCATGATCGCCGGTGCCACCTGGGGGCTGGTGCTGTGGGGCGAGCCTGGCAGCGTGCTGGCCGGCCTGGCTGGGCTCGGGATCGGTTTCTTGGCCGTGCGTCGGCGCAGCCGTGTGGTGCTGGACCGTCGGCTCCCCGTGATCCTCTCCCGGACGTCCCCGACTCCGGGCGTATAGCCCCCGTATCGCCCGCCGGCGAGGCTTCGCCGGTGAGGCATGACTCGTGTTCCCCCACTGTGGGCGCGGCCCGGCCGACGCCGCAGGTATAATCCGACGTCTTTGAGCCTGCCCAAGCGCGCTAGGGCTCGGCGCATTCGTTCTCCATCATGGATCATATTCGCAACTTCTCCATCATCGCGCACATCGACCACGGCAAGTCCACGCTCGCGGACCGTTTCATCCAGGTCTGCGGGGGCTTGAGCGAGCGCGAGATGCAGGAGCAGGTGCTGGACTCCATGGAGCTGGAGCGCGAGCGCGGCATCACCATCAAGGCGCAGAGCGTCTCGCTCCAGTACACCGCCCGGGACGGCAGGACCTACGAGCTCAACTTCATCGACACACCGGGCCACGTGGACTTCTCCTACGAGGTCTCCCGCTCGCTGGCCGCCTGCGAGGGGGCGCTGCTGGTGGTGGACGCCTCCCAGGGCGTGGAGGCGCAGAGCGTGGCCAACTGCTACACGGCCATCGAGCAGGGCCTCGAGGTGCTGCCGGTGCTCAACAAGATCGATCTGCCCTCGGCCGACCCGGACCGGGTGGCCGCCGAGATCGAGGAGGTCATCGGCATCGACGCCACCGACGCCGTGCTGGTGAGCGCCAAGACGGGTCAGGGCGTCGAGGAGCTGCTCGAGCGCATCGTGCGCGACATCCCACCGCCCAAGGGCGACCCCGAGGCGCCGCTCAAGGCGCTGATCGTGGACTCCTGGTTCGACCCCTACGTGGGCGTCATCGCCCTGGTGCGGGTGGTGGACGGCGTGCTGGAGGCGGGGCGGAAGATCCAGGCCATGAGCAGCGGGGCGATCTATCAGGTGGAGAAGGTGGGCGTCTTCACCCCCAAGCGCGAGACGCGCCAACGCCTGGAGACGGGGGAGGTGGGATTCGTCATCGCCGGGATCAAGGACATCGAGGGCGCCAAGGTCGGCGACACCTTCACCGACGCCCGGCGTCCGGCCGCCGAACCCCTCCCGGGCTTTCGCGAGATCCAGCCCAAGGTCTTCGCCGGGCTCTATCCGGTGAGCGCCGACGACTACGAGGCCTTCCGCGAGGCATTACAGAAGCTGCGGCTCAACGATGCGGCGCTGGTCTTCGAGCCCGAATCCTCCGAGGCCCTGGGCTTCGGGTGCCGCTGCGGGTTTCTGGGCATGCTGCACATGGAGATCGTGCAGGAACGCCTGGAACGGGAATATGGCCTGGACCTCATCACCACGGCGCCCACGGTGGTGTATCAGGTGGAGACCACAGCGGGCCAGGTCCTGGAGATCCACAACCCCTCCGAGCTGCCGCCGCCCAACAAGATCGCCGAGATCCGCGAGCCCATCATCCGTGCCTCCATCCTGGTGCCGCATGAGTACGTGGGACCGGTGATGGGGCTGTGTGTGGAGAAACGGGGCGTGCAGAAGCGCCTGCACTACCACGGCAACCAGGTGCTCCTGGAATACGAGCTGCCGCTCTCGGAGGTGGTGCTGGACTTCTACGACCGGCTCAAGTCCGCAAGCCGCGGCTATGCCTCCTTCGACTACGAGCACGCCCACTTCCAGGCCGCGCCCTTGGTCAAGCTCGACATCCTCATCAACGGCGAGCGGGTGGATGCGCTGTCGGTCATCGTCCACCGCGACATGGCGCAGGTGCGCGGTCGGGAGCTGGCCGAGCGTATGCGCGAGATCATCCCGCGGCAGATGTTCGACGTGGCGATCCAGGCGGCCATCGGCTCGCAGATCATCGCCCGCACCACGGTCAAGGCGTTGCGCAAGAACGTCACGGCCAAGTGCTACGGGGGCGACGTGACGCGCAAGCGCAAGCTGCTGGAGAAACAGAAGGCGGGCAAGAAGCGTATGAAGCAGATCGGCAAGGTGGAGATCCCCCAGGAGGCCTTCCTCGCCGTCCTCAAAGTGGAGAACAAATAGGATGCAACAAGAATGAATCTCGAACTCATACTCACCTTCGCCACGGCCCTCACCGGTGCCGTCTGGCTGGTCTATGCGCTCACCCACCGGGGTGTGCCCAAAGACAAGCGGCGCGAGCCGTGGTACGTGGAGTATTCGAAGTCCTTCTTCCCGGTGCTGCTCATCGTGCTCGTGCTGCGCTCGTTCGTGGCCGAGCCGTTCCGGATTCCCTCGGGCTCCATGATGCCCACGCTGCTGGTGGGTGACTTCATCCTGGTGAACAAGTTCGCCTACGGGCTGCGTCTGCCGGTGTTGCATACCAAGATCGCCGACCTGGGCGAGCCCGAGCGCGGCGACGTGGTGGTGTTCCGCTTCCCGCGCAATCCCAAGGAGGACTACATCAAGCGCATCGTGGGGCTGCCGGGCGACCGCATCGGGTATTTCAACAAGACGGTCTACATCAACGGTGAGCCCATGCCCCAGTGGGTGGTGGGGGTCTATCACGGGGTGGGTTCGGGCGAGGTGATGACCGGCGCCGAGGAGCGCATCGAGGATCTGGCGGGCCGCCGGCACCATATCCTCATCCGTCCCGACCGGCTCAACGTGGAGGGCGAGTACGTGGTCCCCGAGGGCCATTACTTCGTGCTGGGCGACAATCGGGACAATAGCAACGACAGCCGGTTCTGGGGCTTCGTCCCGGAGGAAAATCTGGTGGGCAAGGCCTTTATAATCTGGCTGAACTGGGACATCTCCGGTGGGGTGTTCGACACCAGCCGGATCGGCATGAAGATTCAATAGGAAACGGGAACAAGGGGGGGCCGCTCATGCGCACCATGCATGCACAACGGGGCATGTCCATCTGGCTGTGGCTGTTCGTCCTGGCGGTGGTGGGCTACACGATCATGATGGGCGTGCGTCTCGCCCCCTGGTACTTCGAGGCCATGTCGGTCAAGAAGATCGTCGAGGACGTGGCCCAGGAGTACCGCGGCAAGGACGTGAGCAAACAGCAGATCTGGTCCACCCTCGCCAAGCGGCTGGACATCAACCAGATCGACGGGGTGGGGCGGGAAAACTTCAAGCTGCTCCGCCAGGGCAAGCAGAAGCTCATCGTCATCCAATACGACATCCAGCAGCACCTGGTGGGCAATCTGGACGCCCTCATGCACTTCAAGTTTTCCGCGCCGCTTTCCGGTCCATCCTCTGAATGAAGGGGAGGCGCCTGGAGCAGCTCCTCGGTGAGGACCTGGCCGGCGATGCCCTGATCCAGGAGGCGCTCACGCACCGCAGCGCCGCACGCCGCCACAACGAGCGCCTGGAATTCCTGGGCGACGCGGTGCTGGAGCTGGTGGTGAGCGAGCTCCTGTACCGACGTTTCCCGGAGGCGGACGAGGGCGACCTGAGCCGCCTGCGGTCCCATTTGGTGCGCAAGGAGACCCTTGCCGGACTGGCCTGGGCGCTGGAGCTGGGCGAGCGGGTGCGGCTGGGCCCCGGGGAGCGCAAGTCGGGCGGCCACCGGCGCGACACCATCCTTGCCGACGCGCTGGAGGCGCTCATCGGTGCGGTGTATCTGCGCCGGGGTTTCGAGGGCGCCCGCGACTTCGTGCTGGCCTTGTGGGCGCCGCGGCTGGCCGATCTGCCCGAGGCGCAGGCGCTCAAGGACCCCAAGACCCGGCTCCAGGAGCTGCTCCAGTCCCGGCACCTGCCGCTGCCCGAGTACGAGCTGCTGGAGGTGCGGGGGGCCGAGCACGAACGCAGCTTCCACGTCCGCTGTCAGGTGCCCGCGCACGCACTGGAGGCGAGCGCCTGGGGCAGCAGCCGCAAGCGGGCCGAGCAGGCCTGCGCTGCGGCACTTCTGGCGCGCATGGCGGGTCCAATGGCTGCGAACCATGAGTGAAGTAACCCGACATCCAGCAGAACGCACCGAATCCCGGGCCGAAGCGACCGAGGGCCCCACCCGCAGCGGTTACATCGCCATCGTGGGCCGGCCCAACGTGGGCAAGTCCACCCTGCTCAACCGTCTGGTGGGCGCCAAGATCGCCTCCACCGCACCCAAGCCCCAGACCACCCGGCACAACATCACCGGGATCCTCACCGAGGGCGATACGCAGATGGTCTTCGTGGACACGCCGGGCATCCATCGGGGCGGCCGGCGCCTGCTCAACCGGGTGATCAACGAGGCGGCCCTGGCGGCACTCCAGCAGGTGGACCTGGCGGTGTTCGTGGTCGATCGCACGCGCTGGACCGAAGAGGACGCCCTGGTGCTGGAGCGCATCCGCGCGTCTGGACGACCCGCTATCGCAGCCGTCAACAAGGTGGATGCCGTGGACAAGAAGGCCCTGCTGCCGGCGTTGGCAGCGCTCCAGAGGCGCCATCCCTTCGAGGCCTACGTGCCCGTCTCCGCCGTCAAGGGCACGAACCTGGATGCCCTCAAGGCCGAGATCCGCCAGCGCCTGCCGGAGGGGCCGTTCCTGTTCCCGGAGGATCAGATCTCCAGCCGCAGCGAGCGCTTCATCGCCACCGAGCTCATCCGTGAGCAACTGGTCCGCACCCTGCGTGACGAGGTGCCGCACGCCGTGTTCGTGGAGATCGATTCGCTGGAGGAACGCCCCCGGCTCGTGGCCATCGGTGCCACCGTCTGGGTGGAGCGCCCCAGTCAGCGGGCCATCGTCATCGGCCGCAAGGGGGCCATGCTCAAGAAGATCGGCGCCCGTGCTCGCCGGTCGCTGGAGTCGTTCTTCGGCAAGCAGGTGTACCTGGAGCTCTGGGTCAAGGACAAGGTCGGCTGGCAGGACAATCCCCGCGTGCTCGCCAGCTTCGACACCACGGGTTTGTGATCCGACGGTGCGCGTCGAGGCGGAGCCGGCCTGTGTGCTGCATACGCGGCCGTGGCGCGAGACCAGTGCCCTGCTGGAGGTGCTCACCCCCGGCCACGGCCGCGTGGGCCTGATCCACCGCGGGGCCCGGCGCCCGCGTCGCGGAGCGGCGCCCGTGCAGCCTTTCCAGCTCCTGGAGATCGCCTGGCGGGGGCGCGGCGAACTGCCCACGCTCACGCGCGTGGAACTGCTGGAGCCGTTCCCGGATCTCAGCGGTCTGTCCGCCGTGTGCGGACTGTATGTCAACGAGCTGACCGTGCGCCTGCTGCCGCGGGGCCTGTCCGCCCCGGCGCTGTTCACCGCCTACTGCCGCACCCTCCAGGCCCTGGGCACTGCGGGTCCGCCGGACGCCGCCCTGCGTGCCTACGAGCTCGCGCTGCTCTCGGCCCTGGGTTACGCGCCGTTGCTGGACCGCGATGCGGCAGGTCAGCGGCTGCAGCCGCACGGCCATTACCGCTACGATAGGGAGCGCGGCCTGGTCGCCGTCACGGAGGCCGGGGCGGTCCCGGGTCCCGTGGTCCGCGGCGAGACCGCCTTGGCACTCGCCGCCGGCCGGCTGGAGGCGCCGCGGCTGCGGCGCGAGGCGCGCGAACTCCTCCGCCACCTGATCGAGCCCCTGCTGGAGGGACGCCCGCTGCACAGCCGAAGGCTGCTGCGTAGCCTGTCCGTGGGCGGACCGAGTGAATCCGAACCTGTGAGGAACGCAAAACCATGAGCCCATCCGCCGCCATTCGCCTGGGTGTCAATCTCGACCACGTGGCCACCATCCGGCAGGCCCGGGGCACGACCTATCCGGACCTCATGGAGGCCGTGCGCACGGCCGAGGCCCATGGGGCCGACGGCATCACCATGCACCTGCGCGAGGACCGGCGCCACATCCAGGACCACGACATGTACGATGCGCGCCGGGTCGTGACCACCACGCTCAACATGGAGATGGCGGCCACCGAGGAGATGATCTACACGGCCGAGGCCGTGGGCCCCGATTTCTGCTGTCTGGTGCCGGAGCGGCGCGAGGAGCTCACCACCGAGGGCGGGCTGGACGTGATCGGTCAGCGCAGCCGTCTTGCCGATGCCGTGGCGCGCCTCACCGCGGCCGGCATCCGCGTGTCGTTGTTCGTGGAGCCTGATCCGCGCGTGCTGGAGGTGAGCGCGGAGATCGGCGCCCCCATGGTGGAGCTCCACACCGGTGCCTACGCCAACCTGAGCGGTGGGGCCGCCGAGGCCGAGCTCACCCGCATCCGCGACGCCGCGCGCATCGCCGCCGAGCTGGGCCTGCAGGTCAACGCCGGCCACGGCCTCCACTACGAAAACGTGGGCCCCATCGCCGCCATCCCTCAGATCGCCGAGCTCAACATCGGCCATGCCATCGTCGCGCGCGCGATCTTCGTCGGCCTCGGCCGGGCCGTGCGCGAGATGAAGGACCGCATGCGGGCCGCCCGGGAAGCGGCCTGATTTCCGGCGCCTGATGGGGCCTTGCCGGGGATCCACACGGCCCGCGAGAATACGCGCCATGAACGACCAAACGCCTTGGGGCACCGGCGAACGCCCCGTGCGACTCTCGCCCGCTCAGACCGAAACGATCCGTCAGGCGGTCCGAGAGGCCTTCGGCCCTGCGGCGGTGGTGCGTCTATTCGGATCGCGTGTAGATCCGGCGCAGCGGGGTGGTGACATCGACCTGCACATCGAGACCGACCTCCCGCCGGAGCAGACCCTCGAGGCCGAGATGCGCCTGTATGCC
>JALVEU010000308.1 GCA_027030565.1 Gammaproteobacteria bacterium
GCGTGAGCGCACCGATCCCGGTGCGTGCAAGCGCCTCGGCCGCCCAGGAACCCACTCCACCGAGCCCCACCACACAGACGTGCATGCGACGGATGTGCGCGGCTGCGGGCTCACCGTACAGACGCGCGATGCCACCGAAGCGGCGTGCGTAGTCGTCGGGAGCGGTGCCCAGCTCAGTGGGTGCCTGGGATTCCGAGGGCTTCGCGGGCATTGCGGGTGGTGTACTCCGCCACCGTCTCCAAGGGTTCCTCGCGCACGGCGGCCAGGGCGGCCGCGTACTCGGGCAGATATTCGGGGCTGTTGCGTTCACCGCGGTGCCCCTCGCCCGACAAGTCCGGAGCATCGGTCTCCAGGACCAGCGCTTCCTGGGGCAGGGCCCGGGCCAGGGCACGAAGTCTACGCGAGCGCTCGTAGGTGAGCATGCCGCCGAAACCGAGCCGGAAGCCGAGATCCAGATACTGACCGGCCTGCTGCAAACTCCCGTTGAAGGCATGGGCGATTCCGCCGCGCACCCGAATGCGACGCAGCACAGCGAGCACCGCATCGTGCGCCTTGCGCACGTGCAGGATCACCGGCAGCCCCGCCTCCCGGGCGATGGCGAGCTGAGCCTCGAAGAATACGTGCTGGCGCTGTCGGTCGAGCTCGTGCAGATAGAAGTCCAGTCCAATCTCCCCTACGGCCAGTGCGGACACCTCCCCCAGGCGACGCTCCAGACTCCTCAGGTCGGCCTCCACGTGACGGTCCACGTAGACCGGGTGCAGCCCCAGGGCCGGATACAGCCCCGGCCGTGCGGCGCACACCGTGAGCAGGCGGTCCCAGGTGGCGGCCTCCACCGCCGGCACCACCAGGGCCTCCACTCCGACGCGCCGGGCCCGCGTGAGCACCAGCTCACGATCCGGTTCGAAGTCCTCCGCGTCGATGTGGCAGTGGGTGTCGACGAAGACCATGCAGCGCCCGGCCACGGAAATCAGCCGGCGATCTGTGCTTCGTAGCCCTCGTCCCGAACCGCAGCCAACAGGGCCTGGGGGTCCGGTTCACCTTCCACCACGGCCTGCCCCTTGTCCAGGGACACCTCCGCGCGCTTCACGCCGGGCACGGCCTCCAGCGCCTTTTTGACCGCAGACACGCAATGCATGCAGGTCATCCCCTTGATCGTCAATCGGATCATCCTCGCTACTCCTCTCGGTCATCGATCCATGCCGGTGAACACACCCCGCGCCCCGTCACCGCACCGTGGCCGCTGTTGACGGGGCGAGCAGCCGGCCCTGCTCCGATGCAGCACCTCCCGGGACCAGGTGCACCGGGCGCACCCGGCGCAGACGCAGGCTGTTGGTCACCACGAACACGCTGGACAAGCCCATGGCCAGGCCGGCCAACATCGGATCCAGCAGGAGGCCGAAAAACGGATGGAACACCCCGGCAGCCAAGGGGATCAGCAGCACGTTGTATCCAAACGCCCAGAACAGGTTGCCGCGAATGGTGCGCATGGTGGCCCATGCCACCTGCAGGGCCGTGGGCACCGCGTCCAGGTGCCGGTGCGTGAGCGTGACCTCCCCCGTCTCGATGGCGATATCGGTGCCCGAACCCATGGCCATGCCCACGTCGGCTTGCGCGAGGGCCGGCGCGTCGTTGATGCCGTCGCCCACGAACACCACCTTCCGGCCGGCGCGTTGCATCTCGGCCACCACCTGGGCCTTCCCCGCCGGAAGTACGCCGGCCTGGACCTCTGCGATCCCCGCTTCGCGGGCCACCGCCCGGGCCGTGCGCTCCAGGTCGCCGGTCACCATGACCACCCGCAATCCGCGCTCCTGCAGCCAGGCCACCACGGCCGGGGTCTCGGGCCGCAGGGGATCGGCAATGGCGAGCACTGCGGCGGCCCGTTCATCCACCGCGACCACCAGGGGCGTGCGGGCCGCAGCCGCAAGGCGCTCCACTACTTCGCGCACCCCATCCAGCGCCACCCCTTCGGCCTCCAGGAAGCGCATGGTG
>JALVEU010000309.1 GCA_027030565.1 Gammaproteobacteria bacterium
GATGGCCTCGAGCAGTTCTGCGTCACGGTCCCAGAGCCGCACCCGCGACCCATTGCGGGCCAGACGCGTGGCGAGTGCGGTGCCCCACGAACCCGCCCCGAGTACCGCACAGCGCCGGCTACCGCTGGGCTCAGCCATCGATCAACGGGCGGCCGAGCCTTGAAGCCATGCCCCCGCCCACACGGTTCGACACCTAGTGTTCGGTCTGGGGCTCGCCGCTCTGGGAGGCCTGCTCCTGGAGATGCTGGGCATACAGGGCGTCGAAATTGACCGGTGCCAGCAGGAATCCCGGAAATCCGCCCTTGACGATCAAATCGGCCACGGCCTCACGCACGAAAGGGTAGAGAAAGTTGGGGCAGTAGCTCCCCAGCATGTGGCCGAGCTGCTGCGGCTCGAATCCCTGGAGTGTGAAGACTCCGGCCTGCTTGACCTCCACCAGGTACGCCGTGGCATCACCGCTCTTGGTGGTCACCGTGACCCCAAGCACCACCTCGTGCACGCCTTCGGCGAGCTGGACGGCCTCCGTGGAGATCTGCACGTTGGTCTCCGGCTTCCAGTCTTCGCGGAAGACCTCCGGGGCATTGGGCGACTCGAACGAGACGTCCTTGAGATAGAGCTTCTGTACCTGAAAAATCTGCTGGGGCGGCTGATCCCCTGTCTGTCCCTGGTTTTCCTGATTCTCGGCCATGGATTCCCCTGCGCTTCGGTTTTCGTTCCCGCCCTGCACGTTACCCGGAACGACCGCCAGACCGCCCGTGCGTCCCCCGCGTCGCCTCGCCGAGCAGGGCATCCAGCTCGCCACGGCGCTCCAGGGCCGCCAGATCGTCGTAGCCCCCCACGTGCACCTCGCCGATGAAGATCTGGGGCACCGTACGCCTGCGGCTGCGGCGCTCCATCTCCCGCCGGCGCACGGGGTCGTGGTCCACCCGGACCTCCTCGTAGGTCACGCCCTTGTGCTTCAGGAGCATGCGGGCACGAATACAATACGGGCAAAATCCCGTGGTGTACATGACTACGCGGGGCGCGGATTCGGTCGTCATTTTCGTGCCTTCGGGAGGTTCTCGTTCTCCCAGGCGAGCATTCCACCCTTGAGGTTGTACACGCGCTCGAACCCCGCCTTGCGCAGGATCGACGCGGCACTCCCCGACCGGCTTCCCGACCGGCAGACCAGGATCACCGGCCGATCCCGGTAGCGCTCCAGTTCCTGGAGGCGCTGGCGCAAGACGCTCAACGGCACGTGTTTCGCGTTCGGGATGCGTCCGCCCGCCGTCTCGGCATCCTCCCGAACATCGATGACCACGGCGTCTTCGTCGTTGATCAGGCGCACGGCCTGCGGAATCCCCACGTTTTGCGCCCCCTGGCGCAGGCGGCGCCACTCCACCCAGGCGATGAGGACCAGCACCACGCCGAGGGCGACGAAGTGCAAGGGGTGATTGCCCACGAACTCGATCAAACGTGCCATGCGATCCCAGCGTCGGAAAAAGGCGTAAGAAGATAACAGGATCGCCTACGCGGGCAAAGACGAGGCACCGGGCCGGAGCGCCGTGGAGGCAGGGCCCTACGGGCCGCGATCCACGACCGGTGCGGGCTCGTGGGGCATCATTGGCTGGCGCAGAACACCTCGTGCATCATGTTGATGAGTTTGAGGGTTCGCGCATCACCGACCCGGTAGTAGACGCGGTTGGCATCCTTGCGGGTGGCGAGGATGCCCTTTTCCCGCAAGATGGCCAGATGCTGGGAAATGTTGCTCTGCGAGGTGCCCACGCGCTCCACGATCTCCTGTACGCTGATCTCCTGGTCGCCCAGGGTGCACAGGATCTTCAGGCGCAACGGATGGGACATGGCCTTGAGGGAACGTGAGGCCCGCTCGATGTCCTCGTCCTGTGTCATCAAGTCCGAAACCAACCCGGTGGGCGACCGCCTCTCGGCGGCCTTGGTGTCGCTGGTGCTGGCCATGACGAAAGAACAGTCTCCGTGAATATTAGAAACCTATTATACGCCGGGATGCGGGTTTTTCATCCTGCATCTTTGGCAGCAGTTCTCATCCTCAGCACGCCGCTCTCGGCCGGCCCGCCAACCACTTCCGACCCTGGGGAGCTGCGCCGACAGCTCCGGGCCATCGGCGCCAAGATCCAGGCCGAACAGGCTGCGCTGCGGCGGCGCGAAGGCGAGGCCGGGCGTGTGCGTTCCAAGCTCCTGGAGCTGGATCGCAGGATTCAGGCCGTGGCTCAGGAATCCGACGCCCTGCGGGTGCGCGTCTGGAACACGGAACACCGGCTCCAGGAGCTCACGCGACGCCGCGCACGTATGGGCGAGCGCGTGCGTCGTTCCCGTGACAGCCTGGCCCGGGTCCTCCCAGCACTGCAGCGCCTCAGGCGGGGGGGTGCGGTACGTGTCCTGCTCAGCCTGGACGACCCACAGGCCCTGGAACGTTCTCTCCATTACCTGCGCTACGTGCGCACGGCACTGGCTGGGCAACTGTCCGAGGCGCTCGGCAGCCTGCGGGAGGCCACAGCCCTGGAGGAGGAGGCGCAGACACAACGCCGGCAGCTGGAGACACAGCAGGAACGGCTCTCGGCCAGCCGCAAGCGTCTGGACGACGCTTATGCAGAACGCAAGGCGCAGCTGGCGCGGCTGGAACAGGCCGTCTCGGCAGCGCGGGACCGGCTCGGTGCGCTCAAGCAGCGCCAGGATGCCCTAACCAAGTTGTTGGACGAGCTGGAAGCGGCGGTGGAGAACCTACCCGTCCCGGAAGTGGTCCAATTTTCCAGATTGCGCGGGCGGCTGCCCTGGCCGGCCGAGGGTCGGGTGGTGAACCTTTACGGGCAACCGCGTGCGGGGACATCCACGCGCTGGCGGGGCGCCGTGATCGAGGCGCGGCTCGGAGATCCTGTCCGAGCCGTCGCCCACGGCCGGGTGGTCTACGCCGACTGGTTCCGTGGCTACGGGTTCTTGTTGATCGTCGACCATGGCGACGGCTATATGAGCCTCTACGGGTATAATCAAGCCATCTACAAGACGTTGGGCGAGTGGGTGGAGGCCGGCGAGCGGATCGCCTCGGTGGGAATGAGCGGCCCACGGGAGAAACCCGGGGTGTATTTCGAGCTGCGCCACAAGGGCGTGGCCATGAATCCCGCACGATGGTGTTCCAAGGCCCGTCGAGGCGCGGCCGACAACCGTCGCCGAGAAACTTCGCCGGGCGCAGAACGCCATAGTGCTGCCCGTTGAGCCGCCGGTCCCAGCGGGCATTGGCACCGGCACTGGCGATCCGGTAGCTTGCGAGGTGCCGGGCACGAGCCACCAGATAGGATCTCCAAGACATGAAACACACGAGACCGTGCAACACCGGATACCTGTCCCGCGCCGGGGCAGGGCTGCTCATCGGCGTGTTGCTGGGCGTGATGATCTCCGTCGGACCGGGGGTCTTCGCCGAGCGACCCGAGCATTACAACGTGCCGCTGGACGCGCTGCGCACCTTCAGCGAGGTGTACGTGCGCGTCAAGAAGGACTATGTGAAGCCGGTGGACGACCAGGAGCTCATCGAGCACGCCATCCGCGGCATGCTCTCGGGCCTGGATCCCCACTCCGCCTATTTGAACGCGGACGAGTTCAAGGAGTTGCAGATCGGTACCAGTGGCGAGTTCGGCGGTCTCGGCATCGAGGTGGGCATGGAAAACGGCTTCGTCAAGGTGATCGCCCCCATCGACGACACGCCCGCCCAGCGGGCCGGTATCCAGGCCGGAGATCTCATCATCCGCATCGACGACAAGCCCGTCAAAGGCATGACCCTGAACGAGGCCGTCAAACTGATGCGCGGCAAGAAAGGGACCAAGATCAAGCTCACCGTGGTGCGTGAGGGGGCGGACAAGCCGCTGGAATTCACCATCGTGCGTGACGTGATCCGCGTCAAGAGCGTCAAGAGCCGCATGCTGGAGCCCGGCTTCGGCTACGTGCGGATCACCAGCTTCCAGTCCAAGACCACGCGCAACCTGATCGATGCGATCAAGAAACTGGAAAAGAAAAACAAGGGACCACTCAAGGGTCTGGTGCTGGATCTGCGCAACAACCCCGGTGGGGTGCTCAATGCCGCGGTGGGCGTGGCCGACGCCTTCCTGGACAAGGGCCTCATCGTCTACACGGAGGGGCGCGTGGCCGACGCCAAACTGCGCTATTCCGCGACCCAGGGTGACGTGTTGCACGGCGCGCCCATGGTGGTGCTGATCAACGGCGGTTCGGCCTCGGCCTCCGAGATCGTCGCCGGGGCCCTCCAGGACCACCAGCGCGCCATCATCATGGGGCGCCGCTCCTTCGGCAAGGGGTCGGTGCAGACCATTCTGCCGCTCAACGAAGAGACCGCCATCAAGCTCACCACGGCGCTGTATTTCACCCCCTCCGGACGCTCCATCCAGGCGGAGGGCATTCAGCCAGACATCGAGGTACAGAACCTGCGCGTGGCCGAGGCCGAATCGGCCGTCAAGCCCCTCACCGAGGCCGACCTCGCCGGCCATTTGGAAAACGGCACGGAGAAGAACAAGGACGGCAAGAGAACGAGCAAAGGGAAAGCCAACGGAGAGACCGAGCCATTGGCCAGTCGCGACTATCCGCTCAGCGAAGCCTTGAACGTGCTCAAAGCGGTCTCCATTCTCCAAAGCAAGCAGAAATCGAGACGGCTGGCCAGCTCGGCCTGAATCCACGGAGGACCGCTGGATCATGAGCAAGCGCGTACTCGTACCCTTGGCCGAAGGCTTCGAGGAACTCGAGGCCGTCACGGTGATCGATCTGCTGCGTCGCGCCGGTATCGAAGTGGTCACGGCCGGATTGCAGCCAGGCCCGGTCCGCGGCTCTCGCGGCACGGTCATCGTACCCGACGTGTCACTCGATCAAGTGTTGGACGAAGACTTCGACATGGTGGTACTGCCGGGTGGCCTGCCGGGGGCCGATCATCTCAACGAGGATCCCCGGATCCGCCAGCTGCTCCGGCGGATGGCCGATTCCGGCCGCTACACGGCGGCCATCTGCGCCGCGCCCAAGGTCTTGGCCACCGCGGGCCTGCTTTCGGGCCGCGAGGCCACCAGCTATCCGGGCGTGCTGGAGGCGCTGAAACTGCCGGACGTGCGCCTCAGTCCCAGGCCCGTCGTGGTGGACGGCACCGTCGTCACCTCACGGGGCCCCGGCACCGCCATGGATTTCGCCTTGGAGCTGATCGAACGCCTCGCGGGCCGCGAGGTGCGCGAGAAGGTGGAAACCGCCCTGCAACGACCGGCAGCGGCCTGAACGCCCTGCACACTTACTCCACCGTCACGGACTTGGCCAGGTTGCGCGGCTGATCCACATCCGTCCCCTTCAACACCGCGGTATGGTAGGCGAGCAGTTGCAGCGGTACGGTGAAGACGACGGGCGCGATCACCTCCTCGGTGGGCGCCACGTTCAGAACCTGCACCCCCGCCTCTGAACGGATGCCACTGTTCTCGTCGGCGAACACATAGAGCGCGCCGCCCCGCGAGCGAACCTCCTGTAGGTTCGACTCCAGCTTCTTCAGGAGCTCGTCGTTGGGGGCCACGGCGATCACGGGCATCTCCGCATCCACCAGTGCCAGTGGGCCGTGTTTGAGCTCTCCGGCGGCGTAGGCCTCGGCGTGGATGTAAGAGATCTCCTTGAGTTTCAGGGCGCCTTCCATGGCAACGGGGTAGTGGACTCCACGCCCGAGGAACAATGCGTGCTCGCGGGTGGCCAGCTCCTGCGCCCAGCGCATGATCGGCCCGTCCAGGGCCAGGGCCGCCTCGATGCGCGCCGGGAGGTGGCGCAGGCGCGCCACGACCTCCGCCTCCAAGCCAGGATCGAGCCGGCCCAACCGGCGCCCGAGCACCAGGACCACCAGCAACAGCGCCACCAGCTGGGTGGTGAACGCCTTGGTGGAAGCCACGCCGATCTCGGGACCGGCGTGGGTCATGAGGGCCGAGTCGGACTCGCGTACCAGGGAACTCTCCGGCACATTGCACACGCAAAGGCTGCGTAGGAACGCGCCGTCATTGCGCGCCTTGCGCAGCGCGGCCAGGGTGTCGGCCGTCTCTCCGGACTGCGAGACGGTGATCAACAAGTTTCCGGGCAGGAGCGGCTGCCTGCGGTAGCGGTACTCGCTGGCCACCTCCACGTGACAAGGGAGCCCGGCCAGCCCCTCCATCCAGTACTTGGCCACCAGCCCTGCGTGGTAGCTGGTGCCGCAGGCGACGATCTGCACCGTGCGCACCGAATCGATCCATTGGTCCACGTCCGGCCCGAGGATCTCTGGAGGCACGGCGCTGGCGGTCAAGCGCCCTTCCAAGGTCTCGGCCACGGCGTTCGGCTGCTCGAAGATTTCCTTGGCCATGAAGTGACGGAACGGGCCCCGCTCCGCCGCCTGGAGCCCCGGCGAGACCTCGCGCACGTCCCGTTGCACTGGACGACCTTCCATATCCCAGACGGTGAATCCAGTAGTCTCCAGCTGGACGACGTCGCCGTCTTCCAGATAGAGGACGCGCTGTGTCACGGGCAGCAGGGCATGGATGTCCGAAGCGAGAAAGTGCTCGCCGATGCCCAGACCGACCACCAGAGGGCTGCCCCGCCGGGCGCCGACCAGCTGACTGGGGCAACCCGCGTCCACCACCCCCAAGGCGTAGGTGCCCTCGATGCGCTCGGCGACCCTGCGCACCGCTTCGGCGAGGGAACGACCGCGCTGGCGTTCCATGGCGATCCAGTGGGCGACCACCTCCGAGTCCGTGTCGGAGGTGCACTCCACTCCGGCCGCGCGCAACCCCTCGCGAAGCGCCTCATGATTCTCGATGATTCCATTGTGTACCACGGCGATGGTATCGCCACCCAGGTGAGGATGGGCGTTGCGCTCGCTGGGCCTGCCGTGCGTGGCCCAGCGGGTGTGGGCGATACCCAAGCGCGCCGTGAGTGGATGGTGATTCAGGGCCCGTTCCAGTTCGGCCACCTTGCCCACGGTGCGCACTCGGTGCAGCCCGGTGCCGTCCACCACGGCGAGGCCCGCCGAGTCATAGCCACGATACTCCAGCCGCCGCAGACCTTCGAGGAGGAGGGGCACGACGTTGCGCTCGGCGATGGCCCCGACGATACCGCACACGGTTCAGGTACCCTCCTGCGGATCGCCCGTCATGGTCCCGGCCCGACACACGGGGTCATGCGCGGTCTTTGCGCGGCCTGCGCCAGCCTGGAACCGTGGTCTGGCGTGCACGAGCCAGGGTCAGCGCGTCCGGGGGTGCATCCCGGGTGATCACCGATCCGGCACCGATGGTGGCACCGGAGGCCACCCGCAAGGGTGCCACCAGTGCCGTGTTGGAGCCGATGAACACATCGTCACCGATGACGGTCCGGTGCTTCCGCGCCCCGTCGTAGTTGCAGGTGATGGTCCCTGCGCCCACGTTGACGCCGGCCCCCATGTCCGTGTCGCCCACATAGCTCAGGTGGTTGATCTTGGAGCCAGAGGCGATGCGGGCGTTCTTGATCTCTACGAAGTTGCCTATGTGCACGGCCTCGGCCAGGTCCGTGCCGGGTCGGATCCGTGCGAAAGGGCCGATGCGGCAGGTGGCCCCAATGCGTGCGCCCTCCAGAACGCTGTAGGGGAGGATCTCGGTGCCGGGCCCCACGTGCACGTCGCGCAGGACGCAGCCCGCGCCCACGCGAACGCCTTCGTCCAATTGCACCGTGCCTTCCAGCAACACGCCCACATCGATCTCCACGTCCAGCTGCGCGGTGACCGTTCCCCGCACCTCCAGGCGTGCGGGGTCGCGAACCGTCACCCCCTGGAGCATGAGTTCCTGCGCCGCCCGGGCCTGCAACACGCGCTCACAGCGGGCCAGCTGTATCCGGTCATTGATCCCCAGGACCTCTTCCGGGTCCTGGACGCGCACGGCCTCCACCGGCAGACCTTGGGCACGTGCCAGGGCCACGCAATCG
>JALVEU010000310.1 GCA_027030565.1 Gammaproteobacteria bacterium
GGATCGATGGTGGCCGTGTCCAGGAAGACGGCGCGAACCGGATCCACCGCCTCAGACGCGGAACACGTATTCCTTGTCCGGCTCGCGTTCGCAGTCCTGGGGATAGCTGGCGCGTTTGTCCGCGTAGTAACGGGCCCGCTGGTCGCCGTCGGAGACGCCGTTGTAGGTGACGAACATGAGCCGCCGGGGCTGGTCGGTGCGGTTGGGCTGCGAGCCGTGGGGGGTGAACGAGTCGAACAGGACCACGTCACCCGGTTCAGTGGGGCAGGCGACGAAGCGCATCTGGGCCATCTCGGCCTCTCCAAGGGGTTCCCATTCGGCGAACATGCCGCATTTGTGCTGCCCGGGCGCGATCTCCAGGCAACCGTTCTCTTCGGTGGCCCGGTCGATGCCCACCAGCGCAGAGATGCACAGGCGTGCGTAACGGCTCCAGCCGGCCTGATGGTCCTGGTGGGGCTTGAAGCCGTCGCCGCCGGGCAGCTTGAAGTTGATCTTTTCCTTGAAGAGCACTGCGGGCTCGCCGAGCAGCTCGCCCACCGCCTCGCGCAGCCGGCCGTCGATGAACGACCGGATGCCGGGGTGGTAGTCGTAGAAGTGCTCCATGCGATTGAGCAAACGGCGGCCCGGCCGGGTGAGCGAGGTCTCGTAGTAGCGCCACCAGCGTCCCGGGGCGTCCGGCCAGTGCTGCATCTCCTCGACCCAGCCGGTGAGCTGGGCCATCTCTTCGGGACTGTAGAACCCCCGCAGGATCACATAGCCGTCACGTTCGAAGGCGGCCCTTTGTTCCGGTGTCAGGAGGGACATGTGTGCAAACCTCGTCGAAAGACCAAATGGAACTCACGCCGGAGAAATCCTGTCCGTCCCCGGGGCTCCGACCGCCTCTCAATGGATCGAGTGACCCACCGCTTCCAGGGCCTCGCGTGCGATCTCGCGGACCTGTTCGGCCTCGTCCTCCAACAGTGGCCGGAGGATGCGTGTCACCGAGGGGTCGCCCACCAGCCCCAGGTAGTGGGCAGCGTCTGCGCGGGTGGCCGCCTCCGGGGAGCGGGTGAGCCGCTCCAGCACGGGGATCATGGCGCGCAGATGCTCGCTGCCGGCCAGTTCCTCCACGATCGCCGAGATGCCGATGCGCACCGTGATGGGCAGCTCCTCCTCTCCGGGATTTTCCAGCATCTCCAGCAAGGCCTGGAGCTCGTCGGGATGGCGTTTGATCCGGGCCAGGGCCTCCTGGAGGCGTCCGGTCTCCAGGGCGTCGTGATACCAGGCGGCGATACCCTCGCCCCTTCCCGCGCGCTCTGCCCACTGGCGCAGCTCGGCGGCGCTGTGGTTGCCCGTAAGCTCGTAGGGTCCGATGCGGATCCAGGGCACGGATCGTGTGCCCACAGCCTCGGCCGCCTCCGGTCGGACGGCGATGTTCACCACCTCCAGGCGCCCGATGACGCCCTGCTTGACCAGCTCGGCCAGCGCGGCCAACACCTGCGGGCAGAAGGGGCAGCCCGGGGCCAGCAGCAGCATGGCGTCGGGGGCCTGGCTCATGGACGGGGCGGCCGGATGGCGCCGGGCCCCATCCCTGGGATCATACCGGGGGGCGGGGGTGGCGGTGAGACGTGATGCAGGACCAGGACCCACCCAGCCGGCTCGCGTCGGTAGACGTTGGTCGCCACCAACGGCGGCGGACGCTGGGCCACGTTGCCGTCGATGGTCAACCGTTCCTTGACCACGTGCACGGCCATGTCGGAGTGCTCGATCCAGTGCTGGTGCAGGATCTCGATCTCCACCCGGTTGCCCGTGGCGAAGACCTCACGCCAGCTCTCGCGCACGGCCCCGGGGCCGACGGCGGGGTCGCGGAGGGGTTGGATGCAGACGATGTCGTCGGCGGGCGACCAGGCCTGCATCATGCGCTCGAGATCCCCTTCCTCGAAGGCGTCGTAGAAGGCGTCTTCGGCGTCCTGTGGGGTCTCGAAG
>JALVEU010000311.1 GCA_027030565.1 Gammaproteobacteria bacterium
TCCTGAAATAGCCCGACATGCCGGACATGCCGCTCATGCCACCCATGCCGGACATGCCGCTCATGCCGCCCATGCCGGACATGCCGCTCATGCCACCCATGCCGGACATCCCCGACATGCCGCCCATGCCGGACATCCCCGACATGCCGGCGAGCGCACTGCCGGTGCCCAGGGCCAGGCTCACGACAGCGGCCAGCGCGGTCTTCTTGAAGCGCTTGATCGATCGTTTCATCAGATACCTCCAATGGAGAAAGTTGTGTCACCCTTGGTGTCGAACCCTTTAGCGTCCGGTATGCCAGCCCCGCAGGTCGTACGGAGGGAGCATCCCGGGGCGATTGAAGGGCGTGTGCCAGTTCCCCTGATCTTCGAGGAACCGGAAGCTTGCGGGATACGGGGGCTGGATCCCGTGCAAGGCCTGGCGATACCAGGCTGCGTCTTTGTGGACTTCCTTGATGACCGGGGCACCCTTGGGGCGGTGCCACGGCTCAACACCCGCGATTGGATAGGCCCAGGCGCACGACGTCGCCAGCAAGCCGGTGACCATCGCGAGCAGACGCACAGGCAGTCGGTTCTGCATTTCCTTCCTCCTCTGCGGTGGATGTCCTGCGGGAGACCCCCTCGCCGCATGCGACCCACTCCGAAGCAACCGGTGTGCCAACTGGTGGAAAATGCTTGGCCGGCCTAGGCTTGTGAAGCATCTCTCATCGGCAGTGGCTTCTGCGTGCTCCGCCGTCCCGACGAGCGGGACTGGAAAGCTGACAGACTGACAGTGCCTGGACCGGGATGGGCTTGACAGGGCTGCAGACATAAGCTGCAAACCCAGGCTGTGACTCAGCCATGCGGGCGTCTCTGCACAACTGACAAAATTGCAGGAGGCCGCCGGAAATGTGCGGGAATAGTGAAGACACGTGGGATTCGGCACGGTCGGATACCGCCCGGGTTGCGAGCGCTCGTGAGCCCGAGTGGTGGAGGCGAGAGGCCGACAGGGCGATTGCGCGGGAACCGGTTTGGGGTGGGAAGAACGCCGGGTGTTGACACGCTCAAACGCGTGAACGGGGTCACGTCCAGCGACCACTCTCATGAGCGGCCTTACGGGCTGGTTTCTGTTGGTGGGGAGGCGGCGTCGCGCACAGGCGGCGGGGGCGAGCGCCGGCCCCTATGGGGCGGTGGGGCGTCTAAAGATCGGCCTCCCGGGCGTGGCCCAGCCACGCCGCCTGCCTTGCTGGAGCCACCCCGGGAAACCGAATTCCGGACATCGACATGTATCAGTTCAGAACGATGACGCTCCCATCGTTGCGTCGGATGGCCAGCTGATGCAGGAGGCGGTGGGGCCGCTCGCGCGTGACGATGCTCACCAGGTACACCCGCAGGATCTCCCGGATGCGCCCCACCGTGGCCTTGTGGTCCAACCCCGCGGCTCGGACCCAAGCCCGGCCCAGGTTGTGCGCCTCCGACCATGTGTTCACGGGGAGCCGGACATGGACCTCGGAGAGTTTCAGGCCGGGGCAGGGTGCCAGAAGGTCGGTGCGAGACCCGTTATTTTGCTGTGCGTTTTCGGCGTCGTCGCCAGAAGAGCCGTTTCCAGGGTTGGAAGTGGACTCCGGACCTCCTACCGACGCGCCAGTGGATCGGGGCACGAAGAGCCAGCCGCCGTCGGCGGTGCGTTGCACCCGCCAGTGCTGCAGCCCACCGGCTTCGGGTGGCAGGGAGGTCTGTGTCTCCGGGCTTGCGGTTCGGCTACCGGGTTGGGCTTGGCGGCTCGGGGGGTAGAGCACCAGGCTGCCGTCGGCAGCGCGTTCGACCCGCCATCCACGGGCACGCAGTGCCTTCTCGAGGCTGGTGTCGGTGGCCTGAGCAGTAGGACTCGCTGCGGCCTTGCCCGTGCCCGAGCCTGGAGGATGGTAGACCGTGCCCTCGGGTGTTTCGGTGGCGATCCAGCCCTGGGCTTCCAGGGCCTGCTTCAGGGAATCGGCCAGCGCGGCGGCCCGAGCGGGGTGGAAGTCGGCCGGGAGGCCGGCAAGGCCGACCACCAGGGCGAAGGAGGCAAGGAGCGGTGTTCTCATGTGCGCATGTACCTCGCTGGAACAGAGAAATGGGGTGCATATCCGAAAGCCGAGCGAAGCCCCTCTGCAGAGGAGGCTCCCGTACTGTCCGAGGCAGCAAGCTCCGTGCCACTGTGGTGGGAGACCCGGGCTGCGGCCGCTTGATGCACCGGGAGCACGTCTTGCATGTGGGCGGCAGGCGGATCCAGCCGTTGAGCCTGGACCATGCAGTGGGCAACGAGCCTGCCAAATTGGCAGTGAAAACCGAGGTGCAATTCAGTAGGGTGTCCGATGGTGGCGTAGAGTCGGGTGTCACGCCACGAGGCAGTGGAGGACGGATTGCATTTGGCGAACGAGATCCAGCAGAGCCGAGGCTGGCTCTCGCGAAAGTTTCTCCTGGGTGGCGGGGCTCTCCTGCTGGCGAGCCTGGCGGTGTTCGTGGGCCTGTTCGCCATCCTCTATGTGGGTCAGCTTCGCGAAGAGCGCATGCGGGCTGCCCGACAGGTGGATCAGCTGTTGGAGGCGGCGCTCGTCAACGCCATGCGGGGGCAGAAATTCGACGACCTGCGCGCCATCCTGGAGCGGCTCGGGGCGCAGCCGGAAGTCCTCCAGGCCTATATCACGGATCCGCAGGGGCGCATCCGTTTCGCCTCCGACCCTGGGCTCCTCGACCGGGAAGTGCCTGTGCAGGCGGTGTCCGGAGCACCGAGTCCCCCGCAGTCCAGGTTCGTGGAAGTGGGCGGACGCGATGTGCTGCGCAGTATTGCGCCTATACGCAACCGGCCCGCCTGCACCCAGTGTCACGGGTCCCTGGACACGCATCCCATCAATGGCATCTTGTTTGTCGACCGGGATGCCTTGCCGATCCGTGCACGTGCATTCGAGCGCACCCTTTGGATGCTCGGCGTGGGGCTCGTACTGGTAGGGCTGTTGCTTGCAACGGGGCTGTGGGCGCTGCGTCGCTGGGTCCTGGCACCGGTGGGTATACTCGCGCAGACCGCCGGGCGGCTGTCGGCCGGCGAGCTCCAGGCCCGGTCGCAGTTGCGCACGGGTGACGAATTCGAGGTCCTGTCCAGGACGCTGGATCAGATGGCGGCCTCTCTGCAGGAGAAGCTCACCGAGCTCGAGCGCCAGCGGCATTTCCTCCAAGGTCTGGTGGACGCCATTCCTGACGGGATCCGCGTCATTGGTCCAGACTATCGCATCCGTGTCGCCAATCGCGCATATTGCGAACATCTCGATCTCGATGACTGTGCGGCTGCCGTGGGAAATTGTTGCTACGCGAGTTCGCACCATCGGGACGAGCCGTGTCCACCCACGCTGGTGACCTGTCCGCTGCATGAGGTGGGGCGCAGCGGGAAACCCGTGAAGACGCTGCACGAGCACGTGCGCGCCGATGGCTCCAGGCTCAAGGTGGAGGTCTATGCCGCGCCCATGCCCATGGATGCCACTGGGGACGGGCCTCTGATCGTGGAGTCCATCCGGGACCTGGAACGCGCCTTGGCCTTCTCCCAGGAACAGCGGCTCACCGAGCTCGGCGAACTGGCCGCCGGCGTGGCGCATGAGATCGGGAACCCGCTGGCCTCGGTGCAGATCGCGCTGGATGCCATGGAGTCTCTCCTGCGCGGCATTCAGAGTGAGCAGACCGACCAGCTACAGCAGTACTTCAATCTGGTTCATGGCGAGGTCGAACGGTGTATCGACGTCTCCCGGCGCATGCTCAGACTCTCGGCCGCCCCCTCGGAGCATCCCGAGCTGGTGGTTCTGCGCGATGCCGTGGCCGAGACCGCGAGCCTGTTGCTGTGGGAAGCGGAGAAACGAGGCATCCGGGTCGAGCAACACCTCGAGTCGGCGGATCCGGTGCTGGCCTCCGATGCCGAGTTGCGCATGGTGGTGCTGAACCTGATCCAGAACGCCTTCCATGCCATGCCCGAAGGTGGAACCCTGGTGCTTGAAGTGCTACGGGAGGGAGACGAGGTGGTGTTACGGGTGCGGGACACGGGGGCGGGCATTGCCCCCGATGTGCTGCCGCGCATCTTCGATCCGTTCTTCAGCAAGCGGGCCGACGGCGTGCGGGGCACCGGGCTGGGCCTGGCCATCGTGCGCAGCATCGTGGAGAAGTGGGGCGGGCGGGTCTCCGTGGACAGCCGGCTGGGCGAGGGGGCCTGCTTCGAGATTCGCTTGCCGGCCGCCGACGGCGGCTCAGGAGACGAACATGCCTGAAATCCTGGTGGTGGAGGACGACCAGACGCTCAACCGCCTGATCTGCGATCAGCTGGCCCGCCACGGCCACAGCGTGTACGGGAGCCGCTCGCTGGCCGAGATGCAGGCCTATCTGAATGCGCACGAGCCCTCCCTGGTACTCCTCGACGCGCGACTGCCCGACGGCAATGCCCTGGAGCGGATCCCGGAACTGGCCGAGGAGTACCCGATCGTCGTGCTCACGGCCTTCGCCTCCGTGGCGGATGCCGTGGAGGCCATGAAGGCGGGCGCAGTGGATTACCTGGCCAAGCCCGTGCGCATGGACGAGCTGCTGATCTCCGTGGACCGTGCCCTCTCCCAGGCCGCTCTGGCGAGGGATCACCACTTCTGCAAGAGACAGCTGGCCGCCCGCCGTGGAGCCAAGAACGGGGGTGGACTCGTGGGGCACAGTGCTGTCCTCCGCCGTGTGCAGGAGACGATTCGCGCCGTAGCACCCGAGGACATCACGGTACTCATTCACGGTGAGAGCGGCACGGGCAAGGAACTGGTGGCCCAATCGATCCATCAGCACAGCCCACGGTCGGAGCGCAATTTCGTGGTCGTGGACTGCTGCACGCTACAAAAGGACCTGTTCGAGTCGGAACTCTTCGGTCACGAGAAGGGGGCCTTCACCGGTGCCGACCGCCAGAAGAAGGGCCTGATCGAGGCCGCCGAGGGGGGCACGCTGTTTCTTGACGAGATCGGCGAGATCGATGAGGCTGCGCAAGCCAAGCTGCTTCGCCTGCTGGAGACCGGACAGTACCGCAGGCTCGGGGGTACGCGCATGCTCAAGGCCGACGTGCGCATCGTGGCGGCCACCAACCGGGACTTGGAGGCGATGGCCCGCACCGGCGAGTTCAGGGCCGATCTCTATTACCGGCTCAGCGCGTTCGTGCTCGCGGTGCCGCCGCTGCGCGAGCGGCGCGAGGACATCCCGGTGCTGGCCGAGCATTTCCTGCGCAATCACGACTTCTCCTGCCGGGTGAGCAAGCAGTGGACGCAGCAGGCCATCCGCAAGCTGGTGGCCTATGAGTGGCCCGGCAACGTCCGCGAGCTGCGCAATGTGGTGGAACGGGCGATCATCCTCTCCCGAGACAGCCGCAAGATCCGTCCCGAACACATCGTGTTCGGAACGCGTGAGCCGGAGCATCCCGGGGCGGTCCGGCTGGTGTTCGAGCACCAGCCCACCCTGGAGGAGATCGAGGCACGCTACCTGGCCGACCTCCTGGAGCGCTACTCCGGACATCGCAGCAAGGTGGCGGAGGTGATGGGCGTGAGCGAACGCAGCGTCTATCGCATGATCCGCAAGTATGGCCTGGAGACCCTCAGCCGCCCCAAGGCGGCCTCCAGCTGAGGCGTCTCAGAGGGCACGAATGCGTTCGGCCTGCGCCTCGAGCTCGGCCAGCGCCCGCTGGTGCTCGCGGAGCCGCACCCGCTCTTTCTCCACCACAGTGGGGGGTGCCTTGCGCACGAAGCCGTCGTTGGCGAGCTTCTTTTGTGCACGCTCCACTTGTTGCCTCAATTTATTGATTTCCTTGTCCAGCCTGGCCAGTTCGGCCTCGGTGTCGATGAGACCGGCCAGTGGGATCAGGAGCTTCATATCGCCCACCAAGGCGGTGGCCGACTCCGGTGGCTGTTCGTTCGGCTCCAGCCAAGTGATCGATTCCGGCCGGGCGAGGAACTCGATGAACGGTCGGGTCTCACGGTAGCGCTCACGGTCCCGCTCGGTCCAACCCTGGATCAGCACGGGCAGGGGCTTGCGTGGAGCGATGTCCATCTCGGCGCGGATCCTCCGCAGGCCCATGATGAACTGTTGCAGCCACTCGATCTCGCGCTCGGCGGCCGGATCCCGCTGGGCCTCGTCGGACGCAGGCCAGGGGGCCAGCATGATGGTCTCGCCCTCGGTGCCGGCCAGGGGGCGGACCCGCTGCCAGATCTCCTCGGTGATGAAAGGCATGAAGGGGTGCAATAGCCGCAGCCAGTGCTCCAGGACGCGGACCAGGGTCTGGCGCGTACCGCGATGGGCCGCCTCGCTGGCCTCGGGGTCGTTGAGCACCGGCTTGGAGAGTTCCAGGTACCAGTCGCAGTAATCGTGCCAGATGAAGTCGTAGAGGGCCTGGGCGGCGAGGTCGAAGCGGTATTGCTCGAGCTGTTCGCGCACTGCGTCGATCACGGCCTGGAGCCGCGAACGGATCCAGCGGTCGGGTAGGGAGAGCGTGATGGAGGCATCACCGAGGCCCGTATCGTGCCCCTCCGTGTTCATCAGCACGTAGCGCGCGGCGTTCCAGATCTTGTTGCAGAAGTTGCGGTAGCCCTCGATGCGCTTGAGGTCGAACTTGATGTCGCGACCCGTCGAGGCCAGGGCGGCGAAGGTGAAGCGCAGCGCGTCGGTGCCAAAGGCGGGGATGCCCTTGGGAAACTCGCGACGGGTCGCCTCCTCGATCTGTTTCGCCATCTGGGGCTGCATGAGCCCTGTGGTGCGCTTCTTCACCAGGGCTTCGAGGTCGATACCGTCGATGAGGTCGATGGGATCGAGCACGTTGCCCTTGGACTTGGACATCTTCTGCCCATGGGCGTCGCGCACCAGTCCGTGGATGTAGACCTCGCGGAATGGGACGTCGCCCATGAACTTGAGGCCCATCATGATCATGCGGGCCACCCAGAAGAAGATGATGTCGAATCCGGTGACCAGTACCGAGGTCGGATAGAAGGTCTCGAGCTCCGGGGTCCGCTCCGGCCAACCGAGGGTGGAGAAGGGCCAGAGCGCCGAGCTGAACCAGGTGTCCAGCACGTCTTCGTCCTGAACCAGAGGAATATCACCCAAGCCGTTCTTCTCGCGGACCTCTGCTTCGGAGTGCCCCACGTAGACATTGCCTGCCTCGTCGTACCAGGCCGGAATTCGGTGGCCCCACCAGAGCTGGCGTGAGATGCACCAGTCCTGGATGTTGTGCATCCACTCAAAATAGGTCTTGGACCAGTTCTCGGGGACGAAATGGATGCGCCCGTCCTCCACGGCCCGGATGGCCGGCTCGGCCAGCGGCGCGATCTTCACGTACCACTGATCGGTGAGATAGGGTTCGACCACCGCATGGCTGCGGTCGCCGCGCGGGACCATGAGCCGGTGGTCTTCCACCTTCTCCAGCAGCCCCTCGACCTCCAGATCCTCCACGATCCGCCTCCGGGCCTCGTAGCGGTCCAGGCCGCGATATTTGTCAGGTGCTTGTTCGTTGATCTTGGCATCCGGCGTAAACACATTGATGAGGGGTAGGCCATGACGCCTGCCCACCTCGTAGTCGTTGAAGTCGTGGGCGGGGGTGATCTTCACCACCCCGGTGCCGAACTCCGGATCCACGTACTCGTCGGCGATGATGGGTATGGTTCTCCCGGTGAGCGGCAGGATCACGCGTTTGCCCACCAGATGCCGGTAGCGCGTGTCTTCGGGATGCACGGCCACCGCAGTATCGCCAAGCATGGTCTCCGGGCGCGTGGTGGCGACCACGAGATGGCCCGAGCCGTCTTCCAGCGGATAGCGCATGTGCCAGAGGTGCCCTTGCTCTTCTTGGCTGATGACCTCCAGATCCGACAGCGCGGTGTGCAGTACCGGGTCCCAATTGACTAGGCGCTTGCCGCGATAGATGAGGCCTTCCTCGTACAGGCGCACGAAGACTTCGCGCACCGCCCGCGACAAGCCCTCGTCCATGGTGAACCGCTCGCGCGACCAGTCCAGGCTGGCCCCCAGGCGGCGCAGCTGGCGGGTGATGTGGCCGCCGGAGTGTTCCTTCCATTCCCAGACCCGGGCCACGAAGGCCTCCCGGCCCAGGTCGTGCCGCGTCTTGCCCTCGGCCTCCAGTAGGCGTTCGACCACCATCTGGGTGGCGATGCCGGCGTGGTCGGTGCCGGGCTGCCACAGGGTGTTGTCGCCCTTCATGCGGTGGTAGCGGATCAGGGCGTCCATGAGCGTGTCCTGGAAGGCGTGGCCCATGTGCAACGTGCCCGTCACGTTGGGCGGCGGGATCATGATGCAGTAAGGCTCGCCCTGCCCGCGGGGGCGAAAGTAGCCACGCTCCTCCCAGACGCGGTACCAGCGCTGCTCGATGGCGTGCGGATCGTAGGTCTTTTCCATGGCGAAGGCAGGTCTGGCGCGCAAAACGCGTAATGTTACACCAGAACGAGCGTCGCTCTGCGGCTGGCATGGGGCCCATGTCCCAGGAGGAAAAACGGGGGCACCGGTCCGCGGAGTCAGTGCGCCGTGTGCTGCACGCCGCTGGATGGGGGAGGGGCTGCGTCTCCGGGCGTGGGCCGATCGGCCTCTGTCTCAGAACCGTACCCGAACCGGGCGGCTACGCGGGCGGTGGCGGCGTCCAGCACGGCTTCTTCTTCGGGGGTGAAGCTGGGTTCGTAGTAAGTGGGGGGGCTGATGGTGCCGGCATAGCGCTGTACAATCGATTCGGTGTGTTGGTCGAGCCCCGCGTGACGGAGCAGCTCGCCGAGTACCCGTTCGGGTTCGGCGCACAAGTCTTCGTAGCGCAGGACCAGGGTGCATTCCCGCAGGTCCTGATCCTGGCGGAGCTGCTCGGCCAGGAAGCCGTACACGCTGCCCCAGAGCAGAGCGTAGCCCTCCACGTCGCGCCCGGCGTCCCAGGCCTGGCGTATGCGGCCGGCCAGCTTCGAATCCCCCACATGAATGACGCGCCGGTCCAGCCCGAATTCGTAGTGCCCCACACGCTGCATGTGGGCGAGGGCCTTGGGATTGGCGCGTTCCCCTGCCGAGAACAGGCGGTGCTGTTTCACGAGAGAGGCCACGTGTGCGCGGGGCGCTCGGATGGGGACCACGAACCGGGCGTCGGGGAAGAGTTTCTGCAAGTACTTGAGCCGCGTCACATTGTAATTTCCCTTGGAGGCATAACGGGTTGCGCCGCGTACCAGCAGGAGCTTCCGGAGGTGATCCGTGTAAAAGCGCTCGAATCCGGGGTGGGACGTAGTCTCGTCGAGGATCTGGACCTGTGTGTCGTCATGCAGATGGGGGAAGAAAGACATCCACAAGATCTCTTCCATGGCCTCCGGACTCTCCGGGGTGATGTAGATGCGGTCACCGTGGGCGCGTTCCTCGGGGTCGGACCGCTTTCCGGGCACCATCCGCAGATAGGTGTTCCACCAATACGGCACATGGAGGAATGGATAGTCCTGGTAGCGGTGGGTGGTGACGACAGGAATTGAGTTGAGGATCTCAAGGAGCAGGGTGCTGCCGCTGCGCGCGATTCCGGCCACGTAGACGGGCTTCTCCAGTCTAACCGCCTGGATTTGGTCTCTGAGAAACAGGCTCTCCAGGTTCCCCAGGCGGACCATGAGGGGGCGATGCCGCGCGACGAAACCTCCGACGACGTCCAACCAGGGGGATGTGGAAAGCTCGACAGACATGATGATGCTCGGTCGTCTGGTGGCCGGTAATGGCGGCAGCTGCGTAAGGCCCGGATGGCCCCACCCGATGACTTGCCGCCCCATGCCGCCTCAATGGATTCTGAAGACGATTTTCACTGCCAGCGAAACCACCACCATCACCGTGAAATACAAGAAGATCCAACCCCGCATCCAGTCCGGACCGAGAGGCAAGATCGTCTTGGGCGGAAAGTCGAAGTCCAGCCGATCCACCGGTGAGTCATGTGGAAGATAGCCGTTGGGATTGCCGAAGAGCAGGTTCCACCATGCGTGCTTGTGGATCACGGGAACCGGCTTGGCGAAGAACACCTGTACAAGGTCTCGTCCTTTCCAATCGATCGTCACTCGGCGGTTGGCGGGCCAGCGGAATATGGTCTGACCCTCGAGATGGGGATCGGACGAATGGATCTTCACCGTGACCTCGGCGCCGGGGTTCGGGAACCCGTAGCTGTAGTCGTTGCTCATCCATGCCAGGACGAACAGGATGGGCAATGAAGCGAGAATGGCCGGGTAGGCCGTGAGCCCCACCTGTTTCAAGGACAGACGGAGATTCGTTACCACCAGTTCCATGAGCCCTCGGGCGTCTCCGTCGTAACCGGCGAGTGCACTTCGCACCGGCTGCAGCGCAGCCTTTACCCGCGCGATGCACGGCTGACAGGAGACGGCCCGATACAAGGCCATGGACACGGCACCCGAGACCGCGCCCCATAAGGCCACGTGCAGCCACGGGGCTGACGATCCCAGCAGGCCGTCTGCCCGGGACAACAGTGGTGCGGCGAGGTCGAAGAAGCCCACCAGACCGCGTCTATTTCCGCGCTGTCGAAGAGGCGTCTTCGTCCACGGGTCCAGCCTGCTGGCCGGTGGTCTTCTTCTTGCGCATCAGGCGCCGTATGGGCCAGAACAGCACCGAAGCGATGGCAAGAACGATCACACCGACAAGCCCGGCGAGAGACCCGAGCAATGAGATTCCCGCTCCCGGTCCCACGTAGGCCTCGGCCGTGGGAGCGAGAAGGAACATGCACAACCAGATGCCTCGTTTGGCGATGGCGTTCATCAGTGACCCTCCAATCGACGTGCGCCTTGAGTAGGCGAGAAACAACGGCCGCGACCTCTGCTCCTCATGGGATTCGGGCCGCGACGATCCGCTGCGCGAGCGGGCATCTCCGCCCATGGCCCTACGCCGCGTCGGTGCCAGTCGCCCGCGGCGAGATCCACGGTCAGTCAGTCTGCGGAAGTGAGAAACTTGAGATCCCCGGGAGCGTAGCGATATCCGGCGGATACCACGGGAATATAAGCCTCTCCCTGGAATTGTTCGCGGACCGGGTTCACGAATTCCCAGACGATGTCGCCATTCGGCGTGACTTCCAGGAGGCGACCCTCCGCCGAGACGGTGATCAGGGTGTTGCCGTTGGGCAGGCGCTGCTGGCGGCTACGGGCCCAGCTGTACATGGGGTGATCCCGATCTCCAGTGTAGCGCCAGACGACGGCTTCGTTCATCGGGTCGATCTCCAGGACCTGGCTCCTTCCACCCTCGCCGAGCCAGCCGGAATTGTCAAACAGGAGGATGTGGCCATTGGGGAGGAAGTCCGGGTCGTGCTGTCGCCTCCATTCCCCCCGCAGGACCCAGGTCATGCGCCCGGTCTCCAGGTCGACGGTTGCGATCGCATCCCTCTTGCGGAAGCTCAGCAGCACTTCTCCGGGTTTCAGGAACGGGAACTTCGGGGCCAGGGTCGAAGGCAAGACCTCGACGGTGTTGGTGTGGAGGAGGTCCCCCTTGGGGCCCGGCTTCTTCTCCGCTACCTCTTCGATGAACCCCTGCAGATTCGAGCGCGCGAGGGCGTCCAGGATGTTCACCTCTTTGAGTTTGTGGCCGTCCGGACTCAGCACCACCACCGAGTCGTCGATGATGGGGCCCTTGAGATGCTGGAACACCTCGGGCAGGTCCCTGCGGATCCGATGGGTGAGGGTGTAGATCTTTCCGTCTTCCCCTACGCTGAGATCGTGGTGCACCGGCTCGAGGAAGGCCCAGATCAGGTTGGAGTCCTTGTCGAGTTTGACGAGACCCATTCCCCACGGTGTCATTCCGAAGGCCACGTAGATCACCAGTAGGTCCCCGTTGGGATAGAGGTAGGCGTCGCGGTAGTAGGTGTACTCCGGTCTGGCCTCGGGGTATCGGCCCGTGGTGTCGACCTTGTCAAAAGGCAGGGCCCATTCGTGTACGACGGTCCCGGCCATGTCGACGAGAAACGCCTTCTGCGCATGACCAGAGGTATACAGCGTATAGCCTTCGAAGGCCTTGCCGGGGTCGTGACGGACCACACCCCTCGCGTCCGAGGTCGCCTTTTCCCAGAGGTCGCTCTGCACGCGGCTGGCCAGGTGACGCGATGGATCGAACAGCGCTTTCGCGGCCAGCTCCGCGTCCCGCACCCACTGATAGGGGAAGCGCTGGTGCATGCCCAGAAACACGCCGGCCAGCAGGGCGATTGCCGTTATTCCCGCCAGTGGGATGAGGATGAAGAGGCGGGACTCGCCGGTCTCCGACAGCCGTTTGGTGAGGTGCGTCATACCGTGGTGGACTCCGTGGGTCCGTGGAAGTGCCCTGCCTTGGGAGGAAACGGCCGGTGACGCTCTCGCCACCGTGACCGCCCGCCGGTCCCTGCGCGTATCCCGTGCCGGGGTAGCTGCACGTCCAGCCCCGGCGGATTGCCGGGCCATTCTATGGACCTACAGGCATGCAAAACTGTGCGCGGCTCACCAGCACGGCGTCAAGACGCTTTGTGCGAAGCCCAGCATATCCCAGGGCGTGGGCATGGGCATCCCACCCCACGGACCACCCGACTTCACCCGCAAGGCGTACTCGGCCCATTGCAAGGGCTTGGGTAGAAAACCGTACTTGAGCCGTAGCGCGTTCAGCTCCGAGACGAACATGCGGTCACAGCGGGTGTTGCCGAGAAAATCATCGCCGGCCGTGCAGAGGTCATGACGCATGCACGCCGCATCGAATTCGTCCACCGGGGGCGGGAATGTCCCCTTGGGCGGATAGTCCACTCCGCACCAGTTGCCATACAGCGGCATGCATTTGAGAAACGCCTGGGCCTGAGGTATCGGGCTGAGCATGAAAGCGATCGAAATCACCAGCTTGATCAGTCGCATGGAAGGTACTCCTGAGATGGACGCACGGGCTGGATGGGCGCAGCCATTATGAACTCGCACAAGCCCGGGTCAACGGCCTGCCGCTGGCCAGGGTGCCCATTGCCGCCTTTGGAGGGCTCCCGTAGAATCTGCCCGGTACGTTCACGCTGGCGTAGCTCAGTTGGTAGAGCGGCTGCCTTGTAAGCAGCGGGTCGGGGGTTCGAGTCCCTTCGCCAGCTCCACTTGCGCCAAGCGGCGAGCTCCAGCAGCAATGCCGTCATTGGTGGCGTGCCGGCCCCCCATGCCCATTCGTCCATTGCCACCCCAGCTCGTGAACCAGATCGCGGCCGGCGAGGTCGTCGAGCGCCCTGCCTCTGTGCTCAAGGAACTCTTGGAGAACGCCTTGGACGCCGGGGCGCGCCGAGTGTCGATCGAAGCGGAGCAGGGCGGGATCAAGCGATTGGTGGTCAGCGACGACGGCTGCGGGATCCCCAGGGACGAACTGGGTCTGGCCGTGAGTCGGCATGCGACGAGCAAGATCGCTACGCTGCGGGACCTGGAACGCGTCACGAGCCTCGGGTTTCGTGGCGAGGCTCTGCCCAGCATCGGGTCCGTGGCCCGATTGCAGATCACTTCGCGAGTCCCGGCCAGCGAGCTGGCCTGGCGCCTGGTTGGAGATGGCAGCGGTCACTATCAGGGACCGGTCCCTGCGGCTCATCCTCCCGGCACCCGCGTGGAGGTTCGTGATCTGTTCTTCAACATACCGGCGCGGCGCAAGTTCTTGCGCACCGAACGCACGGAGTTTCAGCACCTGCTGGGGCTCGTCCAGCGCTTGGCCCTCAGCCGGTTTACGGTGGCTCTGGACCTGCGGCACAACCGCCGCAGTGTGCTGGAGCTGCCGCCGGCCGAGGACGAGGCGGCCGAAGACCTGCGAGTTGCAGCCGTCTGCGGTGAGGACTTCGCCGAGGCCTGCGTGCGCATCGAGCATGCCAGGGCCGGAATGCGCCTGTGGGGCTGGATGGCGCGCCCGACGTTTTCGCGCAGCCAGACCGATCTGCAGTACTTCTATGTCAATGGACGTCCGGTGCGTGACCGTACGGTGGCCCACGCCGTGCGCCAGGCCTACGCGGACGTGCTTTTCCACGGAAGGCATCCTGCCTATGTGCTTCATCTGGAGATGGATCCCGAGGCGGTGGACGTAAACGTCCACCCGGCCAAGCAGGAAGTGCGTTTTCGCGACGCGCGTGCCGTTCACGACTTTCTGTTTCATGTGCTGCACCGGGTCATCGCCGAGCTGCGCCCCGGCAGCGCGGGAAAGCTCCGAACCCAGGCACCGGCGAGTTCGCCCACTACGCCGCCTCCGGAACCGTCCCCCTCGCAGACCGAGGTGGGCCTGCCGTACCCCGGCGTGGCCGAGGCCCAGGTGGCGAGCTACGCGCGCATGAGTGAGGCGGCCCGCGCCTTGTCAGCGGAAACGGAGCACCGTGGTGAACAGACCAATCAGGCCGCCCGGGAGAAATCGACGCCACCCTTGGGTTTTGCACTGGCCCAGCTCCATGGAATCTACATCCTCGCCGAGAACGCCCGGGGACTGGTGCTCGTAGACATGCACGCAGCCCACGAGCGGATCACCTACGAGCGGCTCAAGCGAGCCGTGCACGAGGGACCGGTCCCCACCCAGCGGCTGCTCGTACCCCTGCATCTGCAGGTGTCCGCCACCGAGGCGGAGCACGGCGAGGCCGCTCGTGGGGCCTTGTCGGAGCTGGGTGTGGAGCTGGACCGCATTGGGCCGCGCGCGCTTGTCGTGCGCGCGATCCCGGCGCTGCTGGCGGGCACCGACGTGGAGCGGCTGGTGCGCGACGTGCTTGCCGATCTGTGTATCCACGGCTGTGCGCAGCGGATCCACGAAGAGATGGATCGGTTGTTGGCCACCATGGCCTGTCATGGTGCCGTGCGTGCGCACCGGCGGCTCACCTTGGAAGAGATGAACGCCTTGCTGCGCGACATGGAGCAGACCGATCGGAGCGGGCAGTGCAACCACGGGCGGCCCACCTGGGTGCAGCTGGATCTGGAGGCCCTGGACCGGCTGTTCCTGCGGGGGCGTTGAGGTCCGTGTCCGAGGAGCCCCTGCCACCTGCCGTACTGCTCATGGGGCCTACGGCCAGTGGCAAGACCGACATCGCCCTGCAACTGGCACGGCGCCTCCCGCTGGAGATCGTCAGCGTGGATTCTGCCTTGGTCTACCGTGGTATGGATATCGGCACGGCCAAGCCGCCCCCGGAGGTGCTGGCCGAAGTCCCTCATCACCTGATCGACCTGGTCGATCCCGCTGAGACCTATTCGGCGGGTCGCTTCCGGAGCGACGCGCTGCACGCCATGGCGCAGATCACCGCCCGGGGCCGGATTCCGCTGCTGGTGGGCGGGACGATGCTCTATTTTCGGGTGCTGCGCCGCGGATTGGCGCCGATGCCGCCGGGTGACGCGCAGATGCGGGCCCGCATCGATGCCGAGGCACGCCGCCGGGGCTGGCCGGCCCTCCACGAGCAACTGGCCATGCTGGACCCCGAAACCGCAGCTCGCATCCATCCCAACGATGCGCAGCGCATCCAACGGGCCCTGGAGGTCGTACGCCTCACCGGTAGGCCGGTCAGCCGGTGGCAGCGCTCGACCACGCCGGAGCTGCCCTACCGGCTGCTGGAGATCGTGCTGTTGCCCGCGGACCGGGCCCGGCTGCACACGCGCATCCGGGAGCGTTTCCTGGACATGTTGGAGGCCGGGTTCCTGGACGAGGTGCGTCGCCTGCGCGCGCGGCCAGAGCTGCATCCGGACCTGCCCTCGATGCGCTCGGTGGGCTACCGACAGGCCTGGTGCTACCTGGAAGGGCGGTGTCCGGAGCAGAGCTGGGTGGAACAGGCGATCGCCGCCACACGCCAGCTCGCCAAGCGCCAGCTCACCTGGCTGCGGGCCGAGTCGGGGGCGCAGGTCGTGGACCCCTTCCAGGGGGGGCGGACCCACACCCAGATTCTCCGCCTCATCGATGGGCATTTGCGCTAGAATAAACAGATTCTTATACATGACCTGAAATGGGGGGACGGGCCGCCCCGCGGCATCCGTCGTTCCGAACGACGACCAGGAGCAGATTCATGGCAAAAGGGCAGACGCTACAAGAACCCTTCCTCAACACGCTGCGTAAAGAGCGCGTGCCGGTGTCGATCTATCTCGTCAACGGCATCAAGCTGCAGGGTCAGATCGATTCCTTCGATCAGTTCGTGGTCCTGCTGCGCAACAGTGTGAACCAGATGGTGTACAAGCACGCCATCTCCACCATCGTCCCTTCACGCAACATCAAGATTCCTTACCCGGGTAGTGATCCAGGCAACGAGGATTGAGCCTTCGCGGCCCGGGCGCCCGGCCGGCCGCAAGAGGATCGAGTGAGCTTGTTCGAGCGTTTCGAAGGCGGCGATCGCGCCGTCCTCGTCCAGGTGGCGTTGCGCCAGGCTCCCGCCGACGGCGACACCCAGGAATTTCGGGACCTGGTGGTCTCCAGCGGCACGCGGCCGGTGGCATGGGTCACGGCCACGCGGCACAGCCCGGATCCGGCCACTTTCGTGGGCGCGGGTAAGCTCGCAGAGATCGCCGAGGCGGTGCGCCGTCACCAGGCCGATGTGGTCTTGTTCGATCATGGTCTGACCGCCGCTCAGATGCGTAACCTGGAGCAGGCCTGCCGCTGCCGCGTAGTGGATCGCACACAGCTCATCCTCGACATCTTCGCCCAGCGTGCACGCTCTCACGAGGGCAAGCTCCAAGTGGAGCTCGCGCAGCTGAGTTACCTGTCCACGCGTCTGGTGCGGGGCTGGACGCACCTGGAGCGGCAGAAAGGCGGTATCGGACTGCGCGGCCCGGGTGAGAAGCAGCTCGAATCGGACCGACGCCTGATCGCCGGGCGGATCCACCAGATCCGGCGGCAGCTGGAGAAGGTGCGCAGGCAGCGGGAGCAGGGACGCCGCGCGAGGCGCAAGTCCGAGGTTCCCACCGTCGCTCTGGTGGGTTATACCAATGCGGGGAAATCCACCCTGTTCAATCGCCTCACCGAGGCTAACGTCTATGCCGCCGACCAGCTGTTCGCTACCCTGGACCCCACGCTCAGGCGGCTGCCCCTGCCGGGAGGCGGTCACCTGGTGCTGGCCGACACAGTGGGCTTCATCCGCCGCCTGCCACACCACCTGGTGGCGGCCTTTCATGCCACGCTCCAGGAGACCCGTGAGGCCGATCTCCTGTTGCACGTGATCGATGCCGCCGACCCCCGCCATGACGAGGCGGCCGAGCACGTGCAGGTGGTGCTCGAGGAGATCGGCGCGGGGCACGTGCCCCAGGTCCGTATATACAACAAGATCGACGTGGCCGGACTGGAACCCCGGGTGGAGTGGGACGACGCCGGACGGCTCCGATCCGTCTGGCTCTCGGCGGCCACAGGCAGCGGGGTGGATCGGTTGCAGACCGCGCTCGGCGCCTGGTTCCAAGGCGAGATGCGGCGCGGCTGGCTGGAACTCGGCCCGGA
This sequence comes from Gammaproteobacteria bacterium, assembly GCA_027030565.1. Classification (GTDB taxonomy): domain Bacteria; phylum Pseudomonadota; class Gammaproteobacteria; order JAJDOJ01; family JAJDOJ01; genus JALVEU01. The sequence continues at coordinate 17,410 of JALVEU010000311.1, forward strand.
GGCCGGGCGCCTGCGCGCGCAGCTCTTCGCCTTGGGTGCCGTGCGGCGGGAAGAGCCCGGCGCGACCGGCGGCTGGCGTCTGGAGGTGGAGCTGCCCCGGGGGCGGTTCGAGCGTCTGATGCGTTCGGAGCGCTTGCCCTGTCGGTGCTGAGGTGACGCGGCACACCGGGCTGCGTGAATTTGTGCTTTCGGACCGCTACAATGCCGCGCCGGCGCATTCCCGTGGCGCGTACGCCCGTTGTGTGCGCCAGAGGCCGTTTTCAGGCGGGTGTACGCGGGCCTCAAGTGCGGCGCGTTCGCACCGGGGGATGGCAGGAGCCGCCCCGGGACGTGGAACCGCGGCCGGTTGCTGCCCTGATCGGTATTTCGACCCCTGACCCGGGTCGTATGTGACGGAGAACGATATGCCCTGGAACGAACCCGGAGGCGGAAAGGATCCCTGGGGGCAGCGGCCCTCCGACCAGCAGGGTCCCCCGGATTTGGACGAACTCCTGCGCAAGTTGACCGAGCGTCTCGGGAGTTTGTTCGGAGGCCGGGGTGGAAGCGGCCGCGCGCAGGGCCGGAAAGGGGGTGCCGGTGGCCCCGCGGTGTGGCTCTTGGCGGTCGCAGCGGTGCTGGTTTGGCTCGGCTCCGGAATCTACATCATCGATCCGGGCGAGGCCGGTGTCGTGCTGCGCTTCGGTGCTTATGCGCGCACCACAGGGCCGGGTCCTCATTGGCACGCCCCGTATCCCATCGAGGCGGTGGAGCGGGTGAACGTCACCGAGATCCGGACCGCCCAGCACAAGGCCACCATGCTCACTCAGGATGAGAATATCGTCGAAGTGGAAGTGGCGGCCCAGTACCTGATCGAATCGCCGGAGGACTATCTCTTCCAGGTGCGGCTGCCGGACGTCACCCTCCGGCAGGTGATGGAGTCGGCGCTGCGCGAGGTGGTGGGGCGCAGCAAGATGGACTACATCCTGGCCGAGGGGCGCGCTGAGGTGGCGGCCAAGACCCGTCAGCTCATGCAGGCCATTCTTCAGGAGTACAAGACGGGGTTGCTCATTACGGCGCTGAACATGCAACAGGCGCAGCCGCCGGCGGCCGTGCAGGACGCATTCGCCGATGCCATCAAGGCCCGCGAGGACGAAGCGCGGTTCCGTAACGAGGCCCAGGCCTATGCCAATGGCATCCTCCCCCAGGCTCGTGGCGAGGCGGCCCGGCTGCGCCAGGAGGCCATCGCCTATCGGGACTCCATCACCGAGAACGCGCAGGGTGAGGCCGACCGTTTCGTGAAGCTGCTAGGGGCCTACCGGCAGGCCCCCGAGGTCACGCGGGAGCGACTCTATCTGGAGACCATGGAGAAGGTTCTGGCCGAGTCGGGCAAGGTCCTGGTCGACGTCCAAGAGGGCAACAACCTGTTCTACATGCCCCTGGACCAGCTCCTGCGCTCGCAGGGGCAGCATATCGAGCCCCTGACCGGTTCGCCGTCGAGTTCCACATTCTCGCGACGGGCCGCGAGTAACTCCGGCGCGGCCTCGGAGCGGATCCGGCGCCCGGTACGGTTGAGGGAGGGGCGCTGAGATGAATATCAAACAGATCGGCATCCTGCTGCTCGCCCTGGTCGTACTGGCGGCGACCATGCTGTATATCGTGGACCAGCGGGAGCGAGCGTTGGTGATCCGGCTCGGGGACATCAAGCAGTCGGACATCCCGCCGGGCCTGCACTTCAAGTGGCCGTACCCGGTGGAATCCGTGGTCAAGTTCGACGGGCGTATCCTGACCCTGGACGCCCAGCCCGAGCCTTTCCTCACCAGCGAGAAGAAGAACGTCACCGTGGACTTCTTCGTCAAGTGGCGGATCGCGGACACCAAGCACTTCTACCTCAAGAACCCGGGCGGGGAGCGCGACGCCCTGATCAAACTCTCGCAGATCGTCAAGGACCGCATGCGTGGTGAGTTCGGCAAACGCACCATCCAGGAGGTGGTTTCCGGGGAACGGGCCCAGATGATGGAGATCATCCAGAAGGAAGCCGATCAGGCGGCTCGGGACCTGGGCGTCAAGGTGGTGGACGTGCGGATCAGCCGCATCGATCTGCCCGACGAGGTGAGCGACTCGGTCTACGCGCGCATGCGTGCGGAACGTGAGCGGGTGGCGCGGGACTTCCGGGCGCGCGGCAAAGAGGCCGCCGAGCGGATCCGGGCCGAGGCCGACCGGGAGCGCGAGGTCATCCTGGCCAAGGCCTATGGAGAGGCGCAGCGCATCCGGGGCGATGGGGACGCCAAGGCGGCCGAGATTTATGCCCAGGCCTATGGGCAGGATCCGGCGTTCTTCTCCTTTGTTCGCAGCCTCCAGGGGTATCGCAAGGCCTTCCAGGGCGGTAACGGCATGTTCGTGCTCGAGCCGGACACGGAGTTCTTCCGTTACTTCAAGGACGCCCAGGGCCGGGATCAGTGACCGCCCGCGGGGCGCAGCGATCGAGGTGACGGCTCGTGGCATGGGACGACCTGTGGGCGGCGTTGGCGCTGATGCTGGTGTTGGAAGGGCTCATGCCGGCCCTGGCGCCACGTGCTTTCCGTGAAGCCTTGAGCCAGATGGCGACCCTGCCCGACCGGATCCTGCGCCTGATTGGCCTGGCCAGCATGGTCGGTGGGGCCGTGCTGCTCTATCTCGTGCGTCAGGGCTGAGAACGCGATGATCCCCAGCGAGCGTTGGCTCCTGCCGGAGGGGGTGGAGGAAGCCCTTCCGCCGTACTCGGAACGCCTGGAACAGGCACGGCGCCGCCTGCTCGATCTGTATCACACCTGGGGCTATGAGCTCGTCATTCCCCCGTTCGTCGAGTACCTCGAGTCACTGCTGGTGGGTACGAGTCGGGACCTGGACCTCCAGACCTTCAAGCTCGTCGACCAGCTCAACGGCAGGCAGCTCGGTGTTCGCGCCGACATGACGCCGCAGGTGGCGCGTATCGACGCACACGTACTGAACCGGTCGGGACCCACGCGCCTGTGCTACATGGGTACGGTGCTGCGTGCCCGTGGCGATGGGATCGGCGGCTCACGCAGCCCGCTCCAGGTGGGCGCCGAACTCTACGGGCACGCGGGGGTGGACAGCGACCTGGAGGTGATCCGGCTGATGATCGAGACCCTGCGCCAGACCGGCGTGAGTGAGGTCCACCTGGATCTGGGGCACGTGGGGATCTATCGGGCCCTGGCCCGGTGTGCCGGATTGGGGCAGGACGACGAATACACGCTGTTCGACGTCATCCAGCGCAAGTCCGCCCCCGAGCTGGAGATCATGCTCGAGGCACTGCACTGCAGGCCAGAGGTGCGTGCCGCGCTGGAGGCCCTGGTGGGTCTCCACGGGGATCGGCAGGTGCTGGCCCGGGCGCGGTCTGCGCTGGCTGCCGGCGGTCGGGCGGTGGCGCAATGCCTCGACCACCTGGAGGAGCTGGCCGCCCGGCTGGAGCGCCTGGAACCGGAGGTGACCCTCCATTTCGATCTGGGCGAACTACGTGGCTACCGCTATCACACCGGGGTGGTGTTCGCCGCGTACACCCCCGGGGTGGGGAAGGAGGTCGCCCGTGGCGGGCGTTACGACGACATCGGGGCGGCCTTCGGCCGTGCCCGCCCCGCCACCGGCTTCAGCACGGACCTGCGCGCCCTGTGTGAACTCGCGCCGAGCCACGCCGAACCCGCCCCGGGTGGAGTATTCGTCCCGGCCGAGGACGTGACCGAGGCCGAAGCCGAAATCCGGGCCTTGCGGGCGGCCGGTATGCGGGTGGTCTGTGGACTGGCCGGACAGCGGGAAGGGGCTGCCGCAATGAGCTGCGACCGGGTCCTGGTGAGGGTGGACGGAATCTGGACGGTGAAGGATTTGTGAATCATGGCTAAGAACGTCGTCGTGCTCGGCACCCAGTGGGGGGACGAGGGCAAGGGCAAGATCGTCGACCTGCTCACCGAGCAGGCCGACGCCGTGGTGCGCTTCCAGGGGGGGCACAACGCGGGTCACACGCTGGTCATCGGGACGGAGAAACAGGTGTTGCACCTCATCCCCTCCGGCATCCTGCGCGACGACGTGGCCTGTTTTATCGGCAACGGGGTGGTGCTGGCGCCCGATGCCCTGCTGGCGGAGATCGACGAGCTCGAGGCCAAGGGCGTGCCGGCCAGCGAACGTCTGCACATCTCCGAGGCCTGCCCACTGATCCTGCCCTATCACATCATGCTCGATCATGCCCGCGAGCGTGCCCGGGGCAAGAAGGCCATCGGCACCACGGGCCGTGGTATCGGGCCCGCCTATGAGGACAAGGTCGCGCGTCGGGCGCTGCGTGTGGAAGACCTGCTGCACCGGGAGCGGTTCGCGGCCAAGCTGGGCGAGGTGCTGGACTATCACAACTTCGTGCTGAAGAACTACTTTCACGCCGAGCCGGCTGACTTTCAAAAGATTCTCGACGAGACGCTCGCCATGGCCGAGCGCCTGGAGCCCCTGGTGACCGATGTGCCGCATCGGCTCTACGAGCTGCGCCGGGCGGGGAAGAGTGTCTTGTTCGAAGGCGCCCAGGGCACCCTGCTGGACATTGATCACGGCACGTATCCCTATGTCACCTCCTCCAACACCACCGCTGGGGGGGCCTGCACCGGCAGCGGTGTGGGGCCGCATGCCCTGGACTACATCCTCGGGGTGACCAAGGCCTATACCACCCGGGTGGGCGCCGGGCCCTTTCCCACCGAGCTGTTCGACGAGATGGGGGAGCACCTGGCCACACGGGGTCACGAGTTCGGTGCCACCACGGGCCGGCCGCGGCGTTGCGGCTGGTTCGATGCGGTGGCCCTGCGCCGGGCGGTGCAGATCAACAGCGTCACCGGCCTGTGCGTGACCAAGCTCGACGTGTTGGATGGTCTGGAGACGCTACGCATCTGTGTGGGTTACCGTTGCGACGGGAGCGAATTCCAGGTGCCGCCGGTGGGTGCCGAGTCGCTGGAGGCCTGTGAGCCGGTATACGTGGACATGCCCGGCTGGCAGACCTCCACCGTGGGTCTGCGGGACTTGGAGGCCCTCCCGGAGAATGCCCGCGCCTATCTGAGGCGAATCGAGGAGGTGGTGGGCGTACCGGTGGACATCGTCTCCACCGGTCCCGAACGAAGCGAGAACATCGTCTTGCGCCATCCGTTCGCCGAGTGAAAACGGTTGGACTGATCCCGGCGGCCGGGATGGCCGCACGGCTCGGCACACTGCCGTGCAGCAAGGAGATCCTGCCGGTGCCCGGTGCCGACGGTACGCTGCGTCCGCTGTGCGCCGATCTGCTGGAGGCCTATGCCGCGGTGGGGATCGAACGGGTGTACGTGGTGCTTCGGGAGGGCAAGTGGGACATCCCGGCCTTCCTGGGTAGCGGGGCGGACTTCGGGCTGGATATCGCCTATCGGGTGACACCCCCGACCAGGGGCGTGCTGGAGACCGTCGACCGGGCCTGGCCATTCGTGCGCGACTGTCGCGTGGCGCTGGGATTTCCGGACCTGCAGTTCAGCCCGCGCGAGGCCTTTAGGGCCCTGCTCGACCAGGCGGGAGAGGCCGATGTGGTGCTGGGGCTGTTCCCTGCGCAGGATCCGCAAGGCTGTGATCTCGTGGCCACCGATGTGGACGGCCGCGTCACCGAAGTGCAGATCAAGCCCCGGCGTAGTCCACTGCGCGAG
>JALVEU010000312.1 GCA_027030565.1 Gammaproteobacteria bacterium
GCAGCTCCGGCTCCAGCCGCCGCCCGAAGGCGCGGAAGGAGAGGAAGCTCTCGATGTTGGTCATGGCCAGCCCCAGCGGGATGGAGGAGATGAAGAACAGGTACGGCAGCACGGGAGTGTACCACAGCGGGTGAACCTTCTCCGGGGCGATGACCCAGAGGGTCCCCAGCGACGACTGGTGCATGGTGGAGAGCAACACGCCGAGGATGCAGAGCACCGGCGTGAGGCGCGTGTGCCACCAGTGGACCACGAAGTGCCGGCCCAGCCGCTCCAGCACCATGGGCAGGAACTCCAGGAACAGCACCGTGGTGTAGAGCATCACGCACCAGGCCAGCTCGAACATGGCCGAGTGCTCGTTCCAGAAGACCAGCGGGTGCCAGATGTTCCACGGACGCCCCAGGTCCACCAGCAGGGCCAGGATGACCATCAGGTAGCCCAGGAAGGCGGTCAGGACGGTGGGCCGCACGATCGGCTCGAAGTCCCGGATGTGGAAGATGTAGACAATGGCGGTGATGGTGAACCCGCCGCCCGCCAGCGCCACGCCGGCCATCACGTCGAACCCGATCCAGAGTCCCCACGGCATCCGGTCGGTGAGGTTGGAGATCGCTCCCAGCCCCATGGTGAATCGCCGGATCACCACCATGACGAACAGAGCCATGATCACGGCGAACACCGCCCGCCAGAAGGTCAACCGCGGCCACGACAACCTGGTCATGAACGTTCCCCCTTGTGGTGCAGCCCGCGGGTCTTCCCGTTCTCCCGGCGCGCCACCTCGTTCTTGCGGTCGGTGAGCCACATCATCCCGCCCAGGAAGGTGGCCCACGGCGCGATGATGACCGGCAGCTTGTTCAGCACCTGCCAGGTGAGCATGGGCATCGCCTGCCGCGGCAGGTTGGCCGGCAGGTGGGACTTCTCCGGGTCGGCCGCCAGCAACATGAGCACGGCCGTCCCGCCCACTTCTTCCTCGCCGTAGAGACCGCCGTTGTACCGCTCGGGATGTTCCCGCAGGCGCCGGTGGGCCTCGGCCAGCAGATCCTCGCGTCGTCCGAACAGGGTGGCGCCGGTGGGACACACCTCGGCGCACGCCGTGGGCCGGCCCCGCGACACACGGTGGATGCACATGTCGCACTTACGGACGCGGGGGTTGACGCTGTCCCACTCGTAGCGGGGCACCTGGAACGGGCAGGCCATCATGCAGTAGCGGCAGCCCATGCAGAGGTTCGGATCCCAGGTCACCGGCCCCAGGTCGTGCTTGGTGAACGCGCCCACGGGGCAGACCGAGGCACAGGTGGGATCCTCGCAGTTCATGCAGAAGTGCCGCTGAAAGCGGTCGTTTCCCAGATCCTCCACCCAGTTGAACGACTGGGCATCCAGCCGGGTGGCCTCGTGGGGCGGCTGATCGTGCTCCGACTGGCAGGCCTGCTCGCACGCCTTGCAGCCGATGCAGAGGGTCTGGTCGTAGAGCAAGGAGTACACGGACATGCGGGTCTCCTTCCCGAGAGAGGGAGGTCGTGTTTTCGGCACAGCCGTCCGCATGGGGCGTGCCACGATGGCGGAGCAGGGACGGCAATGCTATCTTGTTTGATTTCTGTTGGTTACCGAACGGGCGCCTAGATAGGGGTGTTGAATAACACCACACATAGCAATGTGGTGAGATTTTCAACGCAGCTCGAATCCCTTGCCAGGCTGGCAATTAGAGCGTGCTGAAAAAGACAACACCATTGAAGAACCATTCATAGAGGAATTCATCTTGTGCCCCGGAAAATGTGTTTCTCATGGAGACAGGATCTATCGGCTTTGAAACGATCCACTCTTGATAGCCAAGGAGCACGACATATCAAAAACACAATCTCCGGGGCACAACCCGATGCAACAAGGCGGCCGCCCTGGCAGACGGCCGCCCCACTGCCGCAACCCGATCCCTAACGCGTGAACTGCTCCTGGAATTCCTCCCAACCG
>JALVEU010000313.1 GCA_027030565.1 Gammaproteobacteria bacterium
AGCATCCGCACACAGGCCCGGCACATACACCGGCAGGGCCTGCAGATCCAGCTCCGCGATGCGGCGCGGCTCGATGTCGATGACGACCGCATGCTGGTTGCGCTGTGACATGGAGGCCACCAGGGCCGAACCGGTGTCGCCGTAACCGCAGACCAGATAGAACGGGTCCACCATCCGGCGCACTCGCCGGGCGAAACGCTGCTCGGTCACGGCGCGCTTGAAGGCAGGATCCTGCACCAGCGCAATCAAGGTACCGATGGAGTAGATCCATGCGGTGACCGTGGCGTAGAGCATGAACAGGGCCCAGAAGCGCTGGGCGTCCGTGAACGGATAGGGAATCTCCCCGAAGCCGATGGTGGTACCCATGAAGCTCACGAAGTAGAAGGCGTGGAAGAACCCCATGTGCCAAGGACGGCCCTGGTCGTCCTCACCCGGAATGAGCACGAACCCCAACACGGCCACCGCGTATACGATCACCAGGACGAGCAGCGGCACCCGCATCCGGCGCAGGATCAGGAAGACGACGCTGTCCATGGCCGGTGTCAGCGCCGCAGATTGACCGTCTCGACCACCAGGAGAACCACCGAGATGACGTTGGCGAGCACCGCACCGCTGGACAGGGAGACCACGCTGGCCATGACTGCCGGCGTGAGACCGTCCTGACTCACGTAGACGGCGAAGGCCCACAGCACCGAGGCCGCCAGGAGCTGAAGCACCGCCACCAGGCTGGTGGCCAGGAGCACCGCGCCGATCTGGGTGCGGTCGCCCAGCTTGAGCACGGTGGCGATGAGATTGACCACCACCACGGCGAAGAACTCGTAGACCGGATGGTGCGCCGGATCGTCCATGTCCCCCAGCACGAAGCCGAAGTTCAGGGTCAAGGCGAGCACGATGAAAAATCCAAAGACGACCTTTTCCGGATTCATGGCGATTCCCCCTCGTTGAGACCCGTTCCGGCAAGCGCCGCCGCCAGTTCCCTCCAGCCATGCACACTGCACCGGGTCCCGGCGATGCGCACCGCGTGGCGCAGTGCCTCCTCCACCCCAAGGCCCCGCAGGCGCGCATCGATGAAGCCCGCGTTGAACGTGTCGCCCGCCCCCAGGGTATCCACCACCGGCCCGGGACTCCAGGCCGGGGCGTGATGCAGCTCACCGCGAGGGGTGCGGGCCCATGCGCCTGCCGCACCCCAAGCGCAGACCAGTATCGCTTCGGGTACCCGCTCGGCCGCTGCCTCCAGGAATGCATCCGGGTCGCGGAACCCACGGGACTCCACATAGACACGCGAGAAGAACAACACACCGGCCCCGTGCCACAGGCGCTCGATCCCCGGACGCGGCTTCTCGATCTCCACCGAAACCGTGGCGGTCCCCGCCACGCGATCCATCATGCGTTGCGTGTCCGCCACGTTGCGGCCTTCGAAGTGTACCCAGTCATAGGGGCTGGAATCGGGCAGTGCCTGCGCCGGATATTCGGGCAGATCACGATGGTGGACGATGGTGCGCGTACCGTTGCGTCGGCTCAACCAGACCTGCGAGACCGGTTGCCGGCCCGGCCGCCGCACGCTGGGCCCGAGCCCTACCCCGGCAGCCTCCAGCGCCTCGGCACAGCGGCGCCCCTCGGGCTCCTCTGCGAACACCGCCGCCAGTTCCGCCCGGTGACCCAGCAGGCAGAGCACGCGGGCCAGATTGCCGGCATTTCCGCCCGCCTCCACCCGCGCCGCCAGTGCCCGCGACTCGGTGTCCTCCGGAGGATAGACGTCCAGCTCCATGATCCGATCCAGTGCTGCGACACCCACCACCAGCACCCGCCCGCAGGATCTGATCGCGCCGCTCATGGCCCCATACTGCCATCGACCTGCCCACTCGTCGAAGCACGGGCCGCCCGACGGTAGACCCCTGGGGCCCGGAGGGCCCATCCGGTATACTGGCCGCCCTCAACCCCGTTGCGCAC
>JALVEU010000314.1 GCA_027030565.1 Gammaproteobacteria bacterium
CGTTTGAGCTCGGGCTCTTGCTCCAGGGCCTTGTCCAGCGTCATCCCCACCTCGAAGGGAATGAGCTTGGCGATCTTGTCCACGAAGCCGTAGCCGTGCCCCAGCACGCGCCCTACGTCGCGGACCACGGCCTTGGCCGCCATGGAACCGTAGGTGATGATCTGGCTGACCCGCTCGCGTCCGTAGCGCCGCGCCACGTACTCGATCACCTCATCGCGGCGTTCCATGCAGAAGTCCACGTCGAAGTCCGGCATGGAGACGCGCTCCGGATTCAGGAAGCGCTCGAAGAGCAGATCGTAGGCAAGCGGGTCCAGATCCGTGATGCGCAGGGCATAGGCCACCAGAGACCCCGCCCCCGAGCCGCGCCCCGGTCCCACCGGGATGCCATGGTCCTTGGCCCACTGGATGAAATCTGCCACGATCAGGAAGTAACCCGGAAAACCCATCTGACAGATGACGTCGAGCTCGCGTTCCAGGCGCTCCTCATAGGCGCGGCGCCGCTCGGCCGCCTCCCCAGGGCCGAGGATCCGCTCCAGACGGCGTTCCAACCCGGCACGGGCCTGCTCGCGGAAATAGGCATCGGTGCTCGTCCCCTCGGGGATCGGAAACTCGGGCAGTACGTTCTTGCCGAACGACAGCCGCAGATTGCAGCGCTGCGCGATCTCCAGCGCGTTCTCCACCGCCTCGGGGAGGTCCGCGAACTGCTCGGCCATCTCCGCCCCGCTGCGCAGGTACTGCTCTGGGCTGCAGCGCCGCGGCCGCCGCTCGTCGGACAGCGTGTATCCCTCGTGTATGCACATGCGCACTTCGTGGGCCTCGAAGTCCTCCGGGCTCAGGAAGCGCACGTCATTGGTGGCCACCAGGGGTGTTGCGGACTCGGCCGCCAGGGCCACCGCGGCATGCAGGTGGACCTCGTCGCCCGGCCGACCCGTGCGCTGCACCTCGAGGAAGAAATCGTCCCCGAACAGGGAACGCCACTGCTCCAACAGTTCCCGCGCTCGGACCGCGTTGCCCGCCAGCAGGGCCCGGCCCACGTCACCCTCCCGCGCCCCGGACAGGGCAATCAGCCCTTCGGCCGCCTCGGCCACCCATGCGCGCTCGGCCATGGGCGCACCGTCGGCCTGCCCTTCCAGATAGGCCCGGGTGACGAGCCGGGTGAGGTTACGGAACCCGGTGCGATCCTTGCACAGGAGCACCAGCCGACAGGGCGCATCCTCCTCCCCGGCCCCGCGCACACGCAGGTCGACGCCGATGATCGGCTTGATCCCCGCCGCCTCGGCGGCCCGATAGAATTTCACCGACGCGAACAGGTTGTCCCGGTCGGTGAGCGCCACGGCCGGCATCCCGGCCTCGGCCACGGCCTGCATCAGGGGCTTGATGCGCACCAGCCCGTCGGCCAGCGAGTATTCCGTGTGCAGATGGAGATGGACGAAGGGTGCGGTCATCGGCCGCTCGGACCAGGGGCAGGTTGTTTCAGGATGCTGCAGGGTTCAGCAACCGCCGCACGGGCCCGAAGCTGCGCCGGTGCTGGGGGGTCGGTCCCAGGCGCCCCAACGCGGCCAGGTGCTCGGGTGTGGGATACCCCTTGTGCCGAGCGAACCCATAGCCCGGATAGCGGGCATCCAGGGCCCGCAACATGCGGTCACGGGCGACCTTGGCGAGGATCGAGGCCGCGCTGATCTCCGGCACTCGCGCGTCTCCCCCGGTCACGGCCACTGCGGGGGCTGGCAGGCCCTGAGGGAGCGTGTTGCCGTCCACCAGTATCCGGCCCGGAACGGGCTCCAGGCCGCAGGCGGCGCGCCGCATGGCTTCCAGACTCGCTTGGAGGATGTTCATGCGGTCGATCTCCTCCACGTCCGCCCAGGCCACGCACCAGCCCAGCGCCTGGTCCAGGATGTGACGGGCCAGCATCTCGCGACGTGCCGGCGAGAGCACCTTGGAGTCCCGCA
>JALVEU010000315.1 GCA_027030565.1 Gammaproteobacteria bacterium
CTGGGGCCAGCATCCCCCTGATCCTGCGTGCCATCGGCGTGGACCCGGCACTGGCCGGTGGCGTGGTGCTGACCACGGTCACGGACGTGGTGGGGTTCATGGCCTTCCTGGGACTGGCCACGTTGTTTCTGACCCGATGATCCGCAAGAGCGCCCAGGGTGTGCTGCCGTATCCCTGCGAGCAGGTGTACGCGGTGGTGGCCGACGTGGAGCGCTATCCGGAGTTCGTCCCCGGCTGGCTGGACGCGAAGATCGTCGCACACGGGGACGAAGGTCTGCGGGTGGAGCAGGAACTGCGGCTCGGGCCGGCCAGCTGGCGGTTCGAGTCGGTGGCCCGTCTGGACCGCCCGCGCCGGATCCATATCCACGCCGCCAGCGGCCCGTTCGAAACGCTCTCGATCCAGTGGCGGTTCGAGCCTCTGGGGACGGGCTGTCGGGTCGCCCTGGAGCTGACCGCCCGGATGCGCCCCCGCTTGCTGGAGGGCCCTTATGGGGCATTGCTGGACCGCCAGGCCGAAATGCTCTGGAACGTATTCGCCCGGCGGGTGGCCCGCCTGCAGGCCGGCTGAAACGCCCATGTCAGCGGCTTTCCCCCAACGCAGCACCGGTCTCGTCGGGAAGGCCCTCCTGGTGTTCTTCCTCGTCTCCGTCGCCCGCGCGAGCGGGGCGACCGATGCCTGGTCCCGCGCCATCGAGCGGGGCGACTGTGTGCAGATGGCCCGGCTGCTGGAACAGGGGGCGGCACCCGAACGGCCGTCCTTGCGGGGCAAGACGGCCCTCATGGCCGCTGCCGGTCGTGCCTGTCTGGACCTCGTGGAGGCGCTCATCGCCCGCGGCGTGCCGGTGGATGCCACCAACCCACGCCACGGCACAGCGCTCATGTATGCGGTGATCGGCGGAGATCCCCGGGTGGTGTCGGCGCTGATCCGCGCCGGAGCCGATGTGGACCGTCAGGGGGCCAACGGGTGGGGGCCGTTGATGATCGCCGCCGCCAAGGGGCGTACGAAGATCCTCGGCCAGCTGCTGGATGCCGGCGCCGACCCCAATCTGCGCGACATGTTCGGCTGGACTCCCCTGATGCGCGCGGCGTTCGAGGGACGGACGGACACCGTACGCCGCCTGCTGGCAGAGCCGCGCGTGCAGATCAATGCGCGGGACTACAACGGTGCCACGGTGCTCCACCACGTGGCCGCCAAGGGCGACCGGGCCCTCTGGGACCTGCTGGTGGCGGCGGGAGCGGACCCGGAAATCCGCGACCTGCGTGGCAGACGGCCCGAACCGCCAGCCGTTCAGACCCGTCCGTAGTCGTCCTCGCGGCGTTCGATGTCGTCTTCGCCGAAGTAGTCCCCACTCTGGATCTCGATGAACACGAGATCCTCGTCACCGTCGTTGCGGATGCGGTGCCAGGCGCCCCGCGGAATGTCCACGGACTGTCCAGGTCCCAGCGTGATCTGGCGCTCGTCCAGGGTCACCGTGGCCCTGCCGCGCAACACATACCAGTGCTCCGCCCGACGCCGGTGGCGCTGCAAGGACAGGCGCTTGTGCGGCCACACGGTGATGCGCTTCACCTTGTGATCCTGCGCGTCGGCCAGCACCTCGTAGAAACCCCAAGGCCGGACGGCCTCGGGCTCCAGGCCCTGCGGAACGCTGCGCGCCGCCTCATCCATGGTGGATCCCCCCTTCGTTCGGATTCTGCGTACCTGATGGGCCGGGCGCTACGTACCTCAAAGGTAGACCGGCCACGGAAGAACTCAGATTTTCGCACACGCAGTGGGGATCGAGGCAGCCCTCCAGGCACTGCGACCTACGGGCTCAGCAGCCCACCAGGCGCGCCCGGACACCAAAGCCGCTCATCACCTCCAGCAGCCGGCTGGCGCGCACACGCAGCGGATCGTAGTCGACCATATTGACCACCTGGAGTACCTGCTGCTCCATGGCTACATCGGCCTTTTGCAGCCAGACAATGGCGAAACAGGCGCTGTCGCGAGCGCGGACCGCCCGTCCGGCGGGCTGGGATACCGCTTCTGTCATGGGTTGCATGGCACCACCCTCCTCGTCGTATCGATGAAAGACACCAGCGCGATCCGTGCGAACACCGCAAGGCGACGACGCCACCGGGCGTCATCGAATGGACGGAGTCGGTGCAGACGTGGAGTGGTGCGGATGCGCATCGCGCATCGGAGGGCTGCTTTCCGATTCCACGTTGAGTATAGACCGCCCCCGGAAGACCCACCGGAAACGGGGAATATTCCACAAACCGAGCGGAACCGCCCGGTGCTGCATCGCACCCGGGTCAGGGAGGGGCTCAGTCCCGGGGCGAGCGCATCACCGTGAGCCACGCGCTCCCATAGGGCTGGAGCGAAAGTCGCTCGGGTCGCGTCTCCAGCGCCCGGCCACCGAGTAGTTCGGTCCAGCCGCCCGCGGGGGCCTCCTCCCCGGGCTCGAGTACACTGGCGAGGTCCACCTCCATGGGACGCTGGGTGAGGTTGTTCAGACACCAGATACGTTGGTGCTCGGCCCGCCGTTCCACCCCGAACAGTCCCTCACCCAGGGGCAACACCCGTTGGGGGACGTCCGGATGGAAGGCCGGCTGGGCGGCGCGCAGCTGGAGTCGCCGGGTGTATTCATGGAAGACCCGGGCGGTCACGGAACCGGCGTCGGCGAGCAGGTCCTCGAGCTGGGACTCGGCCCAGCGGCCGCGGTTGATCGCCCGGTTGTGCCCGGTCTGGTTGACACCGAAATAGTCGTTGTGCGTGGCCGTGAGGCTGTGGAAATAGATCCCTGGGATGCCCTGCAGGCTCATCTGGATGGTCTGCGTGCAGAGGAAGCGCCGGATGTGCACCTCAGGATCGTGGACCACCGGATCCCCCGTGGCGTCGAAATAGGTGATATTGAGCTCATAGGGGCTCTCGCTGCCGTCGGGCAGGCGTCGTGAGGAGACCAGTCCGCCCAGCTGGCGCACCCGCTCGACCAGGGCGTCGATCTCCTCCGGCGGCACCAGACCCTCCAGAGGACGCACCCCGATGCCATCGTGGGAGGCGGTGAAGTTGAGGAAGGTGCAGCCCGCCGGCGGCGCGGGCAGCTGGCTGGCCCATTGCGTGAGATAGCGGGTGGTGCCGAACTGGATGGCGTGGAGCAGCAGGGGCGGCAGGCTGAACTGATAGACCATGTGCGCCTCGTCACCCTCACCGAAGTAGCTGATGTTCTCGGCATGGGGCAGATTCGTCTCGGTGAGGAGCAGGGTGCCCGGGGCGAGCATGTCCACCACGTCCCGAAACAGTTTGACCACCTCATGGGTCTGCGGCAGATTGATGCAGGGCGTGCCGATCTGTTTCCACAGATAGGCGATGGCATCCAAGCGCAGGATGCGGGCTCCCTGCTCGATGTAGTAGAGCAGGATGTCGAGGAACTCGAACAGCACGTCCTGATTGGCGAAGTTCAGATCCACCTGGTCGGCACTGAAGGTGGTCCAGACCCAGCGTTCCCCGCCCGGAGTGTGGGTGGGTGTGAGCAGTGGCGTGGTGCGCGGACGCACGACCATGGACAGGTCCGTATCCGGCTCCACCTCGATGAAGTAATGCCGATGAGGGGCGAGGCCCACCTGATAGTTGCGAAACCACTCGCTCTGGCTGGAGACGTGGTTCAACACCAGGTCGAACATGAGGTCGAAGTCGGCCCCGATGGCCCGCACGTCGTCCCAGGTGCCCAGGTCACGATTGACCTGCCGATAGTCGATCACCGAGAAGCCGTCGTCCGAACTGTAGGGGAAGAACGGCAGGATGTGCACGGTGGTCACGCTGTCCACCAGATGGCGCTTGAGGAAGCGCTGCAGCGTGCGCAGGGGGCGTTCGCCCTCCCTGCGCACCATGTCCCCGTAAGTGATGAGCACCACGTCGGTCTCGTCCCACAACGGGCCCTCGGGACGTTCCCACTCGGGCTCAGGGTGGTAGCGTCCGGCCAGCAACGCGAAGCGCCGGGTGAGCCGCTCGGCCAGCGTCTCGCCGTAGAGCCGCGCGATGCGGCCGCGCAGCCGTTCCAGCGGTTCCTGGGGCAGGATGATCATTCGGTCAGGTGGCGGATGTTGTTGAACAGGGACTGCAGCGAGTAACGCAGCACCGAATAGCCGTAATAACGCTGCGCCAGCCGGTAGTTGTAGGCGGTCACCTCCTCGCGATATTCGGCGTCCTCGATGAGACGGCGGACCTCCTCCACGGCCTGGCGGTTGATGAAGCCGTCGATGACCGGCAGGCGGAAACCCTTGGGCTGGATGTCCCGTGCGAACACGTCATAACGGTTGACCAGCACGGGCTTGCGGAAGTAGATGGCCTCCAGCAGCGCGTTGCCGAAGCCCTCGTACAGGCTCGGAAAGGTGACGAAATCGGCGTGCGGATAGAGGTCCTCCAGCACGTACATCTTGCGCCCCTGGCCGTCGTACTGGCGCACCTCCGAGACGCGGTCGGAGATCAGGCGCAGCTCCACGTTCTCGTCCTGAGCCAGCTCCTGGATCTGACGCAGGTAGTCCTTGCCCTCGTCGCCCGCGTCGTGGGAGATCACCAGCTTGCAGCGCGGATTGCCCAGGCGTCGTAGGAGCATGATGGCATGCTCGATCCCCTTGCGCGGCACGATACGCGTGGGCTGCAGGACGAAGATGTCGTCCGGTGCGAGCCCGATCTGCTCCCGCACGTCGCGGTTGTAGTCGTCCAGCGGCGGCGGTGGGGTGTCGAAGTCGAGCACATTGGGGATCAACACCGAGCCGATGCCCTTGCGCCAGGCCAGGTCCTCGCGAGCCGCCTGATTGATCACCACGTGCTGCAGGCGCGGCACACGTGGCGGGAAGGCCATCTCCAGATAGTCCAGCGCCGCGGAATTCTGGAAACGCGAGCGCTCCCAGTAGAAGTCGTGGTGGTGGGCGATCGCGGGAATCTCGGTCTCGAGCAGGAACTCCGTGATGGCGACCCCCAGGGGCACGTGCATGGGGATGGTCACGGCGTTCTGGACGATGAGGACGCTGATGTCGAAGCGCGCCACGAACTCGTACAGCGTCCCCTTGAGATAGTCCGCCATCTCCTGGATGCGCGAGGCCACGCCCGCAGGCCGATGGCGATGCCCCCAGAGGCGCTGATTGATCCAGGCGTTCTCCGGATGGTGGAAAAAGGCCTCCGGAATACACATGCTGATCTCCGGGGCCCGGTCGAGCAATCCACCGTACCAATAGCTCACGTGGCTGTCGTCGGCCCACAGGACCTCGGCCCACTTGGCCGACTCCAGCGACACCCCGTCGGTGCCAGCGAACCGGGTCGAGACGAATCCGACGCTTTCGGTCATCCCACGCGCCTGTGGCTGACTGAGCTGGACATAGGCTAGCGGCGCACGCGCAGCGCATGCAAGCCGAGGGCGGCATGGCCCCGCGCGCCCCCGTGGCACGGACTACGCGGCCCGACCCCGCGGCTTACCCACGAGATCGCATGTGCCAGGACGAACCCGTGCAACGCCCCGCCGGAAGCCCGCCGGCTGACTCATGACGCCCCTCTGGAAGGCAACCGTTCACGCCTGCAGCAGCACCCGCCCCCGATACCAACCTTCAGAAGTTGACCTGGGCGCGCGCCTGAAAGAGGTAGGGGTCGTCGCTGACACCGTCGCGGCTGGGGTGGGTGTCCACCAAAATGAAGTTCGCCATGAGCCGCGTGTTCCGGTTGGGATACCAATTGAGCCCGAAGGTCCAGTTGCGCTCGCGCCCCCCGCGTACATCGGCGTCCGTCAAATCCAGCGTGCTGTAGCGCACTGCGAGCTCCCAGGCCCCCAGCTTGTGCCGTGGTCGAACTCCAGTGAACACCCCCCGGACGGCGGAGTAATTGCGGTGCTCACCGGTGAGAACCCAGCTTGCGAACACGTACCAGCCATCGAAGTCCACGTCGGGACCCTCACGCAGGTAGGTACTGCGCAGATATTCCCCCTGGACCGAGAAGGGCCCCCAGGTGCCCGCGAGTTCGGACCCGAGTGTGTAGAAGTGCCGCACCCCTGCGATGGATCCCGTATTCACCAGGCTCACGTCGGCCACCTTCGTCTCCGGCGTGGCGCGCACCCGCACTGTGGCGTCGGCTGCCGGCTCGCGGAAGGCAGCCGAGACCCCGACGTGAAGCAGCCCGTCCTGCGTGGCCCAGGGCGCCCATGTGATGCGCCCGGAGACGCCCCAGCCATCGTCCACACGGTCGCTCCCGGTGCGCCCCACCGGCTCGCCGAAGGCACCCGCGGCCGCAGTCCAGCCATCGCCGTGGGTGCGGACCAGCGCCCCCACGTGGTAGCTGGGCACCAGCGCGATGGGCAGGGCGCGCTCCATGAAGGTGATGGCGTTGGAGCTGGTGAGCTCTTCCAGCCCCACGGGTTCCTGCTGCTGGCCGAAGCTCAAATCGAAGCGCTTCAGTCCCCGGTAGGCGACCCAGGCGTTGCGCAGCTCCGGGGTACCGCTGGCGAACTCGGCATCCAGCCGGTATCCCCATACGTCGTAGACGTGACCCCGCAGGGTGAGCCGGGCCCGCCGCACGCGCAGCCCGTCTCCCAGGGCGCGCTTGTCACTGGCGTAGACGGCGCCATCCAGGTGCAGCCGCCCGCCCAGCCGCATGGCGAAGCGGCCGTCACCGGACTCGACCCGCAGGCCCTTGCGGTCCATGCGCACCGCGGCTGAGGCCCGCTCTTGCGAACGCCCCTCCGCCTCCGGCTGTCCGCCGGCGCCGGACGCGCCCTCGGACGGCGCCGCAGCCGCGGGCCCGGCCCGTCTGTGTGCCAGGGCCTTGCGCAGCCGCTCGATCTCGTGACGCTGGCGCGCAAGCTCCGCCTGCTGAGTCTGGAGCATCTGATAGAGGGTCTCCAGGTCGGGCGTCGGCCCCGCAGCCGCCGCCACGGGAAGGAGCGCAGAGAACACCAGGGCCGTGCAGCGGGTCATGAAACCCCCTCGTTGCCGTCGAACAGAAAGGCCATGGCCCGGCGCACCAATCCACCGCGGTCCACCGCCTCCCCGAAATCGTGGCCCGCTTGTGGAAGCAACTCGAAAGGGAAAGGCGTGGCCAGACCCAGGCGCCCTGCAGCCCGTGCCATGGCCCGAGTCCAGGCACGCCCCCGTTGGATGCGATCGGTTCCCTGCTGGAGATCCAGTGCAGGTTCACGCCGTAGGGCCTGCTGTGTGGTGTCCCGCTCGCCCACAAATACGGCAACGGGCACGCGAAGCAGCCGCCATGGCTCCACGGGCCGACCCCACACCCTGGCGGCGCCCCTCAGGCCGTATGGGTAAGGCAGGGCCGGATCCGGAAAGGTATACCACCCTGCAGCGCTCACCGCCGCACGCACGATCCGTTGTGGATGGAACATCACGTAGCGGTGTACGAACTGCCCGCCACCCGAATGGCCAAACAGATGCAGGCGTTGGGTCCGGACTCCAGTGCGTCGGGCGACATCATCGAGGATGCAATCCAACCCTTCGACGGCCCTCAGGCCTCTTCCCAGGCGCTGATAGCCCGGGAAATGGGTCCGGCCGAACAGGGGCGCCACCACCACCGCCCCCAGCGGTTCCGCGTAGGAGGCAAAGCGCCGGGCGTGTTCCCGAGCATTGCGTGAGATCCCATGGATGCTCACCAGACACGGCGACTCTGGGCCAACCCGCCCCGGCACATACAACGCATACCTCAGCTCGCTGCGGCCGAGTACGGTACAAAATCGAACACCTCCCGGCCTGGGGAAGATGCGCGCTGGGCGCGCCTCCAGGGTGGTGGATGCGGGGATCTGCATGGGTGATCTCCTGCTGGTTCCTCATTCATGGGGCAGCCCGTGGGAAGGCTGCGACGGGCCCCTCCGGGCCGACGTCTTCCATCAAACGTCCCTTTTCCACGTCCAGGACGCGGTGCGCCCAAGACCGGTAACCCGCCCGATGGGTCACCATGAGCACCGTACCCGGGAATCGGTCCAGCACCCGCGCCAGTGCCGAGCGTGCCCCGGCGTCCAGGAAAGACTCCACTTCGTCCAACAGCAGGATGCGCGGCTCACACATCAGGGCCCGAGCCAGGAAGACGCGTTGGGCCTCCCCATTGGAGAGCCAGCGGGTGTCCGGCCCGATTCTCGTGTCCAACCCTTGGGGCAGCTTGGCGATCACCGGCTCCAGGCCGCACAACCGACAGACCGCTGCGAGGGTCTCGGGCCTCACACCGGGGTTTGCGTACACCAGGTTGCGCCTGAGACTGCCCCGCACCAGGGGCAGCTCATGAGAAACGATCGCGACCGTGCGCCTCAGTCGGCGCAGGGGAATGCGGCGCACATCGAGTCCGTCGATCCGGACCACGCCCCTGTCCGGGTCGCACAGGCGTGCCACCAAATGCAGCAATGTGGACTTGCCGCTTCCGTTGGGTCCGGTGACGAGCACGCGCGTCCCTGCAGCAATGTCCGCGTCGAGCCCCCGCAAAGGCCCGCTGTGTATGGATTCCAGCTGGATCGATCCCGACAATGGAGGACTGCCCCGGCCTTGGGCTCGGGGTGCACGAAGAGCCGGAGCGGTGGCGAGGAACCCCTCGATCTTCGCCCGGGCCACGCGCATGGCGCGCCAGTATTCATGCACGCGCGCCAGATCCCGCAGCGGCGTTGTGAGAAACCCGACGATGGCCATGACCCCCACCACGGTTCCGGGGGAGACCACACCCGCCATGACCTGCCACCCGCCAATGCCCAGGGCGGCCAGCGTGGTGAACCCGGCAGTGAGTTCCGTGACGGCCCGGAGGCCACCGGTCACGGTGGCCCGACGAATCATGCGCTGCGCCAGATCCCGGCTTCGGTCGGCGACTCGGCGCCGTTCCGACCGCACCCGCCCACAAGCCTGGATGGTGGCCAACCCGCGCACCAGATCGGCCACTTGGCCTGCGAGGCGACCTCGGGCCCGACGGGCATCGCGGACGGCCTCCTCCATGGGCCGACCCAGTACGTACGCCAGGGCGGTACCGGAAGCGATGGGCACGAGTGCGGCGAAGGCGAGCGCCGGATCCACCCATACCAACGCGATCAAGGCCCCAAGCCCCATGGCGCCGCCCACGAGCAGCCGCGCCAGACCCAGGCTGACCCATTGGCGCACAGCGCTCAGATCGCCGGTCAAGCGCAACAACACCACCCCCTGCGAGCGGCCGATGAGCTCACGCGGCGGCATCTCTACCAGGCGCCGAACGAGGCGGTCCCGCAGCGCGTGGACATAGTCCTGCCCCAAGCGCTCGGCCACTACGCGTTCGGTGCCACGCAGCGCAGCCAGTGCCATCAGGGCCGCGGAAACCCCAACCCACAACCTAGGTGACGCATGGGTCCGGGCCGTGGACAACAACAGGTCGAACAGCTGGCCGACGCCCAGCGCCATGGCCAGCATTGCCGCAGCCTGCCCAAGGCCGATGACCGCCAACGCCGAGAGCAACCGGCGCCGGCGCGGCGTGTTCAGGCCAGGCCAGCGCATGCCGCCACCTTCGGCGTGGCGCCTGCGACAGCATGCTCGCACAGACTCGATGCGAGTTTGGGGTCTGACAGCTCCTCGGACGTGAACAGGGGAAACCCTGTGGCGGCCACCGCCTCGCGCACTGCCAGGGGAGAGGTCTCCAGAAGTCCGGCCAAACCCAGCAGCGGCAACCCCCAAGACTTCAGACATTGCGCCCCGAGCACTGCGCCCGCCGCGTCGCCGGCAGCGAACAGCATGCCCGCCAGCGGCCGCTGGAAGCACGGCGACTGCAGCATGTGCACCGTCTCTTCCTGAAACAACCCGTCCGCCACCTCCAGCACGGCCACTTCACAGCCAGCCCGCTCGAGTTCGGCGAGCAGCGTGCAGCAGATGGTGTCCAGCTCGGCGGCCGCTACGCCATAGGTGGAGACATAGCCCGCATCCGTGAAATCCACGACGTGCTGTGCGCCCGCGTCCATGAGCTTCCAGCGGTCGGGGCCCGAACCCGCACCGGTGAGCTTGGCCGCGCCCACACGCACCCCGGCCGTGGCGAGTCCGCGCACGAGATGTGCAGCCGCGGTGGTCTTGCCGCTGTTCATGGCCGTGCCCGCTACGGCAATGGTCGGGAGTCCGATGCCCCGCGGGTTCGTCACCGGCGTCAGTCTCCAGTCCTGAAGGTTCAGCCTCCGCGATCCGGCGTCCAAGAGGATGCCGAGCGGCTCGATGGCCGTGGGACGCTTGGCGCGCGTATGGCGGACCCGCATGCTTGCAGCGATGCCACCGGCGGCGACCAGGTGGCAGCTCCCGAGATCGGCAGGCACCAGCGCCTCGAACTGATCCGGTGCATAGCGGGTTCCGTAGACCACGACGATCTCGTCGCCCGGAAACAGGTGCACCCGTCGACCGGCGGGCGACTCCAGGCGCGTGTGATGCCCGAGCGCCGAGACGCGCGCAAGGACCACATCGCCGAACCGCGGCCGAACCTCACCGCCAAGCAGTGCCCGGGCCTGGCTCAGATCCACACGACGCGCCGTATACGCAGACTTTGCATGGTCCAGTGCCCCTCGCGCCAAAGGGGTTGGTGTCGTCACGGTTTTCACATCGTTCTCCCCATGGATTTTGAGCTGCTGTACCCCGCAAACATCCAGCGACAGCATTTATTCCCATATCTGGGAAAAAAAGCCCATCACCAAGGGAAGTGTTTTTGGATTGAGCGTTACCTCCTTTGACGGATGCAGAGCCCGTCGGGCTGCGCCAGGGGCGGTGACCGTGCCGAAATGCAGGCGGCCCGCAAAGGTCGACCGCGTGGTTTGGCCATGTCCTCGCTGCCACAGGCATGAATCGGCCGGCCTTGCAGCGACGTCAATCACTGCTACTCAGGGGAAGCCGAACCAGCCCTTCCTGCTCGTGACCGAACGCGCGACGGTGCCGCCCTGATCCGCAACGGGTGGGGCCTGCCCGCGACAACTGCTGGAGAAAGCGGCTGCGGCCGATCGCGTCACGGGCCGGCGGTGGACGAGACAAGATGGCGGATGGCGCCAGCCGGGGCTGGCGCCACCGGCATGTCAGTCAGGGGAACGGGATCGGGTGCGTGAAGACGTAATCGTTGTCCTTGACCGGCTTGTGGCAGTTGAAACACTCGTTGGCGAAGCTCGCATCCTTGCCGTAGGGCTTTTGCTCCTGACCCAGCCAGCGCGCGAAGCCCCAGCCGCCGTGGTCCGCCCACTTCTTGCTGTCCTTGATCATGAACTCGGCGTGCACGAACTTGCCGGGGACCGTGGCCGCAGGCCAGGCCTCGTGCTGGGCGTCCTTGAGCACGATCTTGGCGAGGATCGTGCCGTCGGGCCACGGCCGCGTCCGACCTTCGCGGGCCGCCTCGATGGCCGTGTCGTTGCCCAGGATCACGCGCAGCGTGTGGTTGTCGGTCCGGTGCGACACGCCGATCACCCGCCAGTCCTTGTAGCCCGCAGGCAGTTCGATGCCGTTGGGTGCCGGGAGCACACTGCCGGCGATGCCGCTGACCGAGACGACGCTGGCGAGGCACACCGCGACACCAAGGCGAAGTTTCTTCATTGCTCCTCCTCTCGTTCGATCGAAGATTCGCCGCCCTACACGGCGACCTGACTGTAGACCTCTTCGGCAAGCCGCAGCAGCTCGCTGCGGTCCAGATCACCGGCCACGGCATAGGAGAAGTGTTCGTCCAGCCAGTAGAACACGGAGACGCCCCGGTACCGATCGAAGCGGAACGACGTGGTCTTGCGCTCGTCGTTGAGGCAGACGTAGAGCGTCACCCGCCGGCCCGAGGCGTCCTGATACATGAACAGGGCCCCCGGCCCCTCCTCCGTGGCCAACAGGCGCCCGCCCATCAATTCGAAGCCGAGCCGGTCCAGATGCGGCGCCTTGACGGGCGCACCGAGCCGCTTGGTGAGCCAGGCGATCAGATGCTGCTCCTGGGAGCGATCCACCTCCACCGGGTGCCGCACCTCGGGCGTATAGACCGCGTAGGCCATGGCCGCCTCGCGCACCACGTAGTTCTCCTCGGACGCCAGCTCGCCCTCCAACCCACGGAGCTGCCAGCCGCCCCAGCCGGCCAGTATTCCGATCACCAGACCGGCAGCCAGAGCGCCGGACCAGCGCAGCCATCGGCGCCGTGGCCGCCGAGAACCCAGCAGGAGATCCGGAGGCACCGGCTCGTCCGCGATAGGCCCATACAGTGCCCCCAGCGCATCGCGCAGGGCCGTATAGTCGGCCACTGCCCGCCGGGCCTCGCTGTCCTGACCGAGGCGCAGCTCCACCTCGCGGCGCGCTTCCGGATCCAGCTCCCCGTCCACATAGGCGTGGAGCTGGGCGATCTCCTCGGGGATGCGTTCGCGCGCGCTCATTTCACCCTCCGCAGCGCGGGTCCCGTGTCCCCGTCGAACCAGCGGCGCATACGCTCGCGCGCCCGGTGCAGGCGGGACATCACCGTGCCTTCGGGCACGCCCAGGACCTGCGCCACCTCCCGATAGCTCATCCCTTCCACGCAGACCAGCAGGAGCACGGAGCGCAGCTCCGGGGAGAGCTGGGCGAGACCGCGCTCTACGTCACGCAAGTTCAACCCATGCTCCTGCCCCATGGAACGCGGGTCATGGTGACTGGCCGGGAGGGGACCGCTCTCCGGTCGTGCCGCCCGGCGCTTCACGCCATTGACGTACAGGTTGTGCATGATCGTAAACAACCACGCCCGCAGGTCTGTTCCGCTCTTCCACAGATGGATCCGGCTCCAACCGCGCTCCAGGCAGTCCTGTACCAGATCGTCGGCCTCGTCCGGGTCGGCCGTGAGGGCGCGCGCGTAACGGCGCAGCCTGGGGATCTGGGCCGCGAGCAGCCGACCAACCTCCGGCTCCAGGGAGCGCATGGTCACGATACCCGCCTCATCGACTTCGCATCTTCCAGCCACGATTCCCAAGAGGGGATTCCCAACCGCCATGCGCCCCAAGCGACGCCACGGTCTTCTCGCCTGCTCATACCGTGAACACCTTCAGAAGCATTTTTATTCCCTGCCGGACGGCCCTCCAGGGGAATCCCAGACACGATCCGGAGCGGAGGCTCCCAGCCCGCAGGGGCCCTGAGGCCTGTAGAGGGCCTCAGGGGGCCTGGTCAACCACTTGATCGCGCAGGCCGCCGATGAGGTCCAGAACCTCCTTCTGCTCTTGGGCGGGCACCTTGAACTTGGCAAGCGTGGCCTTCAGGTGGCCGACCGCCAGGTTCCAGTCCGCCGCGGTGATTCCCATGCCCTTGTGGGTCGTCTTCATGTCGCGGCCGGTGTAGTAGCACGGTCCACCGGTCGCCTCACAGACGAAATCCACGGTCACCTGTCGGGCACGGTGCTTGCGGTCGTCGCCCAGCCCGGCGAAGAACCGCCCGAGCTGCTTGTCGGCGATCATGCGGCCCAGAAAGTCGTCGACCACCGCGGCCACCGCATCGTAGCCGCCAAGCCGCTCGTAGAGCGATTTCTGGGGGCCGGCCGAGGCGACACCCGCCACGGTGGCGAGCCAGATGAGCGCTATCAACGATGCCGTCCATGATCGAGGTTTGTGCATCGTATGTTCCTCCGAAAGATGGTGGTGGTAGTAGTGCGCTGGGAGTCCCTTGTTCGCGACCAAGGTGCGCGATCACTCACCGTTGATGTGGAAGCGGACCCGTCGCACCTTAGAGGCCAGGCCCCAGGCACGTAAATCGACTTTGTCACAGTCGCCGTCGCCATCCACGTCGGGCAGCACATCCGGCGCATCGTCGAAGATTCCGTTGCCATCCCGGTCTGCGGCCATCGCGACATAGAGCGTGGACCGCACGCCGACGCCGAACTTGGGCGCACCCACGATCCAGGTGTCCCACAGTTCCACCTCGTCGTCGTCCAGACCGGTGACGCCGGTGAGATTGAACAGATTGGCCAGGTTGGTGCACGATCCGGCTTCGGCTGTGCTCACCAGCACGATGAGGCCCGGCAGCCTGTCGTCCTGCCCGGGTCCGAAAGTGCCGGGCATGGGCGGAATGTCGTTGTGGCCTCCTGGCCCGGTGAGCTGGAAGTCGGTGAAGCCCGTCTGCTCCAGCGTCGTGTGTCGAAATTCGATCTCCAGATCCACGAACCAGCCCCGCCCGCCGAGGCCCACGTGGTGCCCCTTCTCGGGCGCCAGAACCCGGATGTCCACGGGATGCCGGGGCCCTGCCGCGGCGGGGCCGGGGCCTGTTGCAAGCAGCGCGCCCGCAAGCAGCCACGGCGTTGGATTCATCGCCTTTACTCCGCGTTCTCGCATCGGTGCGTTCCCTCGTCGTTGAGATTGGTCGGCGCCGCCGTATCCCCCCGCTCGCGGGTATGCAGCCCCGGGGCTGCAGCGACACCCAAGCGAACACGAGAGCACCAGAATTATTCCCATGGCAATGGGCATTTTTTCCCAGATAAGGGAATATCCGCTCGATCCGGCTGTTGACTGGGTCAAGCGGTGCACAGCCGCATACCCTGATCCGGGTGTGCCGAGCACGCATCCCAGGCGCCCAGCCGCTCACCTCACTGGAAAGGAGGCAGCCATGCCAACAGGAACCCGAACGCCAATCGTCATCGCCATATCGTTCCTCGTGTTTCTGTCGGGCTGTGGTGGGGGCAGCGGGGATGACAAGGCGGTTCCAGACGGCGCCCCACCCCCTCAGGGGAATCCCGTCACCGTCGTGGGTCCGATCACTGCATTCGGAAGCATCTTCGTCGCGGGCATCGAGTTCGAGACGCGCTCGGCCCGGGTGGAAGTGGACGACCGACTGGGCACCCCCGGGGATCTCCGATTGGGCATGGTGGTCGTCGTCCAGGGTACCGTGGACGCGGAGGGGCGCCGCGGAGAGGCGCAGGAGATTCGCTTCGACGACGAGGTGCAAGGCCCCATCGAACGCATCTCGACAAACCCATCCGGGAACCGCAAGACCCTGGCCGTCTTGGGGCGTCAGGTGGCGGCGACCCGCGGGGAGACCGTATTCGAGAAGGTCACATTCGACACACTGGCCACGGGCCAGGTGATCGAGGTCAGCGGGATCGTGGGCCCCGGCGGCGTGATCGAAGCGACGCGCATCGAGCGCAAATCCGCCCGGTTCGACCCTGGGGTGAGCGAGATCGAGATCAAGGGCATTGTGGGCAGTGTGCAAGGCACGACCTTCACGTTGGACCGCTTCGTGGTCGATTTCTCGGCTGCAGATCTCTCGGGCATCCCGGGAGGCGAGGTTGCTTCTGGAATGGGAGTCGAGGTCAAGGGCAGGTTGTCGGGCACCACGATCCAGGCCTCGCGCGTGCAGCAGGAGGACCAGGTGCTGGTCAACGCGCCCGGCGAGAAGCTGCGCATCGAGGGACTCGTCACCGACTTCGTGAGCCCGTCGGATTTCCGGGTCCAGGGCCAACGCGTGGATGCCTCCGCCGCAACGCTGCTGCCACCGGGTCTGGTGCTGCGTGACGGCATTCGCATCGAAGTCGAAGGCCCCGTCGTTGGCGGCGTGCTGCGCGCGGTCAAGGTCGAGGCACAGGGCGCAGCGACCCGAATCCACGCGCGCACACTCAGCGTCGATGCGGCTGCCGGCAGCGTGGTCATGGACCTGGTGCCCGGCACTGTGACGGTCTCGATCAGTCCGCAGACAAGCATGCGGGACGATCTGTCCGGACGTGCGCCGTTCACGCCCGCGGACATCGGCAGCGGCGACTTTCTCGAGATCCGGGGAAGTGTTCTGGGCGAACGGCGGGTGGTTGCGGGCGAGGTGCGACGCGACGAGATCGACGACGATATCGTGCAGGGTCCCGTCACCGACTGCGTGCCCGGAGACCGGATCGTCGTGCTGGGCCTTCCCTACACCATCCAGGACGGGGTGACCCGCTTCGAGGACCTGGCCGGCGATCCGCTGCCAGACAGTGCCGCATTCTGCCAGGCCCTGGCGGCCAGCGGCACCTTCGCCAAGATCAAGGACGACGAGCGTCGCAGAGACGGGATCGCCGACGAAGTGGAGCTGGAGAACTGACCCACCGCGTTCCCCGTGGGGCGGCCATGCCGCCCCCTAACCCTTTGATCGTGTGGTACCGGGCGCCGCAGAGCGGCGCGCCCGTCGCATGCGTCTCGTGGTCACGGGATTCGTCCGATTGTATGCTCGGGGCCAGTTGCGCCACACTACTGCGCCATTGCCGCCGTCTGAGGAAGGGTCTTCAAGGACTCACGGCACACCGGCGGTGCGGATCCATGCAGTCGAAGGATGGGGGACATGAACGAGACCGCGGCGGAGGAGCTTCAGGCGGCGGTCCGCGAGCTTCCGCAGCGCCTGGAAGGCTACCGGGAAATGCTGCTCGCCAATCTGGTCATGATCGGCGAGATCCCCGCGCCCACCTTCAAAGAGCAGGCGCGTATCGAGTTCGTCAAGCAGCGTTTCGTCGAATGCGGGCTGGAGCAGGTCTCCAGCGACACCGCGGGCAATGGCCTGGGCATCCTGCGCGGCCGCACCGGCCGGCACGCGATCCTGCTCCACGCCCACGCCGACACCCCGTTCCCCGAGACACTGCCCCATACCCTGAACGTGGAGCCGGAGCGCGTGGTGGGACCCGGCGTGGCCGACAACGCCCTGGGCCTGGCGGCCATCGTCACCCTGCCCACGATCCTGGACAACCTGGGCATCTCCCTGGACAACGACTTGGTGTTCATGGCCTCGGTGCGCAGCCTCGGTCGGGGCAACCTGGAGGGCCTGCGCGCCTTCCTGGTCACCACCCAGCTGCCGCTGCTGGCGGGCCTGTCTATCGAAGGCGTGCCCCTGGGGCGCATGGACTACGTCTCTCAGGCTACGGTGGGCGCCGAGATCACCTGCCGCGTCGACCCGGAGCATCCGGTGGAAGCCGGTGCGATCCCGGCGCTGAACCAGGTCATCACCCAGCTGCGGGCCATGGAGCTGCCGGCCGAGTCCCAGACGCGCCTGGTGCTCGGCTCCATCGCCGGCGGCACCTCGTACAAATCCCCGGCGCTGTCGGCCACGCTGCGCTTCCAGCTGCGCGGCGACGCCGATCCCGTGGTGGACGGCATCACCGAACAGATCGTCGCCATCTGCGACGCCGTGGCCCGTTCCACGGGGGTCCGCGTGGAATTCGACGTCATCGCCCGGACCCGGGCCGGCGGGTTGCCCGACGACCACCCTCTGGTGGTGCGTACGCGCCACATCCTGGAAGGCCTCGGCATCGATCCCCTGCCCCCCACGCACTCCTCGGCCGCCTCGGTGTTCCTGGAACAGCACATCCCGTCCATCACGCTCGGCGTGAGCTACGGCGCGCACCGCGGCGAACCCAGCGAATACGTGGAGATCGCCCCCATGCTCAAGGGCCTGGCCCAGCTCATCGGGGTGCTGCAGGCCATCGACGGAGGCTGCTGTGACTGACATCGACCGGTGGCTCGAGACCAATACCTACCACCACGGGCAGTTCTGGGATCTCAAGCGGCTCATCGAGACCAAGGAGTCCAAAGGACTGACGGTCTCGCTGTGCATCCCCACGCTCAACGAGGAGAAGACCATCGGCAAGGAGATCGTGATCCTCAAGTCCGAGCTGGTGGACCGCTATCCGCTGCTGGACGAGATCGCGGTCATCGACTCGGGCTCCACGGACCGCACGCTGGAGGTGGCGCGCAGCTTCGGCGCCGACACCTATCTCTCGGCCGAGATCCTGCCCGAATGGGGCACGCGCCGCGGCAAGGGCGAGAACCTGTGGAAGGCGATCTATCAGCTGCGCGGCGACATCATCGTGTACGTGGATGCCGACATCAAGAACATCCACCCCCGCTTCGTCTACGGCCTGGTGGCGCCGTTGGTCTACCGGCCCGAGGTCCACTACGTGAAGGCCTTCTACGACCGACCGCTGGCCGACACCACCGGCATCCGCCCCTCCGGAGGCGGGCGGGTGACCGAGATCCTGGTGCGCCCGCTGTTCTCGCTGTTCTTTCCCGAGCTCACGGCCCTGATCCAACCCCTGTCCGGTGAGTATGCCGTGCGTCGCGAAGTACTGGAGCGCATCCCCTTCCCCATCGGCTACGGCGTGGAGACCTCGCACCTGATCGACGTGTACTTCGAATGGGGGCTGGAGGCCTTCGCACAGACCGACCTGGACCGTCGCGTGCATCGCCACCAGCCCACCCGCGACCTGGGCAAGATGGCCTTCGGTATCCTCCACACCTTCCTCACCCGCTTGCGGGCCCGGGGGATCCTGCCCGGGCTGCCCGAGCTCACGCCGATCCTGCGCCAGTTCCAGTTCCATGACGGCAAGTACGAGCAGGTGATCCACGAACTCCACGAGGAAGAGCGCCCGCCCATGGTCGAGGTGCCGCAGTACCGCGAGAAACGCGGCCTCCCCCCGCAGGAAGGCTGAGCATCTCTGTGGAACCGCGGGTCGCCATCGTCCATTACCACCTGCAGACCGGAGGCGTGACCCGGGTCATCCAGCACGCCGTGCACGCCCTGTCGGCCCGCGGGGTCCGACCGGTGGTCCTCGCCGGCAGCCGTCCGGAGCACCCCTGGCCCTGTCCCGTCCAGGTGGTGCCTGCCCTGCAGTACGAAGAGGTCCGCCCCGCCACCACACCCAAGGCGCTCCTGGACGATCTGCGGGCGGCAGCGCGCGAAGCCCTGGGAGGCGCTCCCGACCTGTGGCACGTGCACAACCACAGCCTGGGCAAGAACCTGGTCTTTCCCGTGGCATTGCGCATGCTGGCGCAGGACGGTGAGCGAATCCTCCTGCAGGTCCACGATCTGGCCGAAGACGGGCGCCCAGCCCTGTACCGGCGCATGCTGGACACGCTGGGCGAGGGTCGAATCGACCGGCTGGCTTCGGTGCTCTATCCGGACGCACCACAGGTCCACTTCGCAGTCCTCAATCGGCGCGAGCTGCAGGCCTTCGCCGCGGCGGGCGTGCCCACAGGCCGCAATCACCTGCTTCCCAACGCCGTGGACCTGGACATGGAGGGCAACCTCCCCGCCCGTGCGGCGCCGGCATCCCAGGCCCCCCTGTGGCTCTACCCCACGCGCGCCATCCGCCGCAAGAACCTGGGCGAGTTCCTGCTGTGGGCGAGTATCACACCCGAGGCACGGTTCGGGACCACGCGAGGCCCGGCCAATCCCGCAGAATGGCCCCGTTACCAGGAGTGGCGGCGGTTCGCAGCCGAGCTGCGGCTGCCCGTGAGCTTCGAACTGGGCGAGCAGCCGGGCGCCACGCTGGCCGGCCTGCTGGCCGCCTGCCACGCCACGGTGACCACCAGCGTGGCCGAGGGCTTCGGCCTGGCCTTCCTCGAGCCCTGGCTTGCCCTGCGCCCCGTGGCCGGACGCGACCTGCCGGAGCTCACGGACGACTTCCGCGCCGAAGGTGTGCGGCTCGACGGCCTCTACCGGCGCCTGGACGTACCGCTCGCTTGGCTGGACCGGGACGCCCTGCGTGCCGCGGCCGGAGCGGCCCTGACGCGCCTCCACGAGGCCTACGCCAGGCCGCTGCCTCCGGACGCAGTCGACCGGGCCCTGGCGGCATGGATCCGCGACGGACACGTGGACTTCGGCCGCCTGGACGAACCGTTGCAACGCGCCGTGATCCGCCGGGTACACGGAGCGACCGACGAGCGCAGCGCTCTGCACCCCGGCACGCTGGGCGCCGGGATGCCCACCGGGGCGGTCGTGGCGGCCAACCGCCAGCGCATCCGCCACAATTTCGGACTGAAGACCTATGGAGAACGGCTGCTGCGCTGTTACCGCGCCCTCCTGGACGCCCCCGTGGCCCCGCCCAGGCCGCTGGACGGCGAGGCCCTGCTCGATCACTATCTGGCCCCCGAACGCCTGTACCTCCTGCGTACATGAATCCCTCTACAGACCATGAGCTGATCCAGCGGATCCGCGCGCTCAGCCGGCCGCTCGAGCCGCTGCCCACAGACCAGGCCCCCGACTTGCGCCCCGTGACCGGCGTCCGCGCCCTCCTGTTCGACGTCTACGGCACGCTGCTGATCTCCGGCAGTGGCGACGTGGGCACCGCCCACGAGGTCACCCGCGGGGACGTGATGCGCGCGGCGCTGGAGGCCGCCGGACTGCTGCCGCCCGCCCAGCCCCTGAATCCCCCGCCGGGACTGCTCGAAGACATCATCGGCCGACACCACGAGCGCGCACGCCGTGAGGGGATCGAGTATCCCGAGGTGGATATTCTGGAGGTCTGGGCTGACGCCCTGGGCATGTTGGGACTCGGCCCCGCGAGCATGGACAGCCTGCGGCGGCTGGCCGTGGAGTACGAGTGCGCCACCAATCCCGTCTGGCCCATGCCGGGGATGTCACAGCTCCTGGACTCGCTGGTCGACCACGACCTGCCCCTCGGGATCGTCTCCAACGCCCAGTTCTACACGCCCCTGACCCTGGAGGCGCTCACCGGACGCCGGTTGGAAGACCTGGGCTTCGATCCTGGCCTGTGCGCCTGGTCGTGGCGGCTGCGCGAGGCGAAGCCTTCACCGAGCCTGTTCCGCGGCGTGCTGCGACGACTCGCAAAACGATACGGGATCGCGCCCCACCAGGTGCTCTACGTCGGCAACGACATGCTCAAGGACATCGTGCCCGCTCATGCCCTCGGTCTCGGAACCGTGCTCTTCGCCGGAGACCGGCGTTCGCTGCGCCTGCGCGAGGGTGATCCCCGGGTGGCAGGGGTGGCGCCCGACCGGGTGATCACGCACCTGAACCAGTTGCCCGGGCTCCTGGGCTGGGTCGAGCCCCACTGAGCAACGCCCCCCGACCCCCGGCAGTCAGTCCACCCACCCCAGCACGTTGCGCAGCACCGACCACCTGGGCCTGCGCGGTTCGGCGTCCTCGCCCAGGACCCAGTGCTGATAGAAACGGTCGATCCAGCCGTCCTCCTTCTTGAGGGCCACCCAGCCGTCCAGGAAGCTGCGCAACTTGAGATCACCCCGCGCCACCGGATAGCCCAGGGGCAGCGCCGCATGGACGCCCTCGGGCACCACCACCGTGTATCGCGGATGCAGCAGGGTCCAGGTGGCCCCTTGCTGGGCACCGATCACCAGGGCATCGGCCAGCTCTTCGCCGGACTCGAAATAGTCCGCGACCTCGGGGATCTCCAGGATCTCGGCCTTGGGCAAGGCCTCCTGCAGCTTCCGGACGTAGTAGTCATCGGCGCGAATGGGCACGGCCAGGCGCAGGCCCTCCCAGCGGCGCAGCTCCTCGAGGCTGGAGAACGCCTTGCGCCGGTAGTCGGGCACCACCAGGGCCACGTTGACGTCCATGTAAGGCGCGCTGAATACCATCTCCGCGAGCCGGTCCGTGGTCATGCTCACGCCCGACATGACGAGATGCACGCGGCCCTCGGCCAGCATGTCCGCCATGTTCAGGTTCGTGACCGGGACGAACTCCAGCTTCACGTCCAACTCATGGGCGAGCAGCCGTGCCATGTCGGCATCGAAACCCACCAGGTCTCCATGGATGTTGAGGAAGGTGAAGGGCAGGTTGTAGGGCCGATAGCCCACCCGCAGGACACCGCCCTCTCGGATGTCGGTGAGTCCATCACGCCCAGGCGGGATCCCGGGCATTGGTGGCGACGCTGCGGCACCTTCGCCCGCTTCCTTGGGCTCCGAATGGATCTCCACCTCGGTCGGGGGTGCCACCGAGACCATGGAGGCGAGCAGCTCGTCCTTGGTATAGGTGTTCTCCACGGAGGTCTCGAAGTAGACCCGCATCCCGCCCACGGCCGCCGCCGCCAGAACGAGCGTGAGCAGGACCAGCGCCCCGAGCCGGCGCCATACCACCTGGAGCTGGCCCTGCAGAGAGGCCACCGTGAGCAGGGTGAAGGTGATGAGGTTCATGGCCGCGAGCAGGGTGGCGGTGCGCCCGTTGACGATGCCGGTGACCACATAGAGTTGGTAGAGGTCGGTGGGCATCTTCATGAGGTCCAGCATGAAGGGCAGCGCCACGTCCACGCCGCCGAAGAAGCTGAGCAGTCCAGAGAAGACGAACTGCAGGTAATCGGTGAAACCCAGCTCGCGCCCCGTGAACCAGGCCCCGAACAGGATGAACGTCAGCATGATGAGCTTGCCGATGTTCGGGAAGTTGAAGGTCACCGGGATCAGCACGTCCACGTAGGAGTCGGTGTCCTCACGGGCGAGGCCGTACTTCTGGAACAGAGACTTGGATTCGGCGATCAGGATCGGCAGGACCACGAAGAGATTGCCCGTGGTGAATGCGGTCACCAGGGCGTCGCGCGAGACGGTCACCACGTCGCGGTAGCGAAACGGCGTCACGGCCCCCACCAAGGCCGGGAGCACCCAGAACGCGATGAACAGACTGATCAGGTTGAAGCTGATGAGATAGACCTGCAGCCGGGAGAGTTCGCCCACGGTCATGGTCCCCGCGGCCGAGGCCGCGATGGCGAACACCCCGATGGGGGTCAGCTTCACCACGAAACCCGCCACCTTCACCAGGGCGTCGGTGAGCACCGCCAGGCTGTCCAGGAAGCCCGCCTTGCGCGGCACGCCGATCAGGGCCACCCCCACCGCGATGCTGAACAACACCACGGCCGGGACCAGGTTCTCCGAGAGCGCCCGAAAGGGGTTGGCTGGAATGTAGAGATCCACCAGGTCCACCGGCGCAGGCGGCTGCACCAAGGCCGTGCTGAAGAAAGAAGCCGATTCCGTGCTGGGAAACAAAAGCGGCACCAGCAGGATGAACGCAAAGGCGATGACCCAGAACCACAGCAGCCAGAAGCCGCCCCGTTTGACCAGCAGCAGTGCTTTCTCGAAGGTCAGTCCGCCGATCCCCCCGATGAGCGAGACCACGATGTAGGGCAGAATGGTCATCTGCAGCAGCTTGATGAAGATCGTGCCCACCACGCCCAGGGGTGCCGCCAGCTCCCCCAGGAACACGCCTGTGGCGATCCCCAGGGCCATTCCGAGGAGGATGGCCGTGGACAGGCTCATGCGCAGCCGAAACGGCCTGCGCATGCGATAGGGGGCGCTGTC
>JALVEU010000316.1 GCA_027030565.1 Gammaproteobacteria bacterium
CACATGGGGCCATGCGCGAGATCCTCGGTGCTCGGCTCGGGTGTCCTCCACAGGTCCTCGTATTCTCCTACGGCCGCTTCGGCAAGCCGGAACTGAGTTGGCCGCGGCCACGCGCCCGGCGACTGGCGTTCAATCTCTCTCATTCGGGCACTGTGGCACTGTTGGCAGTGGCCTGGGACCTGCCCGTGGGCGTGGACATCCAATACGCACACGATCCGGTGGAGGTGGAGCGGCTCGCACGGCGCGTCTTCTCCCCGGCCGAGCAGCGCGAGTTACTGCGTCTGCCGCCAGCGCGCCGCCGGGAGGCCTTCTTTCTGGGCTGGACGCGCAAGGAGGCCTATGTGAAGGCCTTGGGCAGAGGTATCTACCACAGCTTTCAGGACTTCGACGTGCGTCTCACGCCAAGTGGCTCAGCGACGCTGTTGCGCACGTGCCCCGAGGCCCGGCGCTGGCGGCTGTTCGACCTACCGGTCGGCGACGGTTACAAGGCGGCGCTGGCCGCTCCGGCCGCCGTCTCCGGCTTCGAGCTGCGTGTCTGGGAGCCGCGGACACGGGCGAAGAGGTGTGCGCCGAGTGGATCCGTGCGCTGGCGGCGTCAGCGGGAGGCCGACACCGTGCGCGCCCAGGCGCTGCAGCCGACATAGCCGCAGGTGCGGACCCTCGCATAAACGGTGGTGCCGACCGGCATCACCGCCTGGAACTCGGCGAAGTCGTGAAAGGTCGTGATCCACTCCCTGGCCGGACGGATGCTGGTCCACCAG
The DNA here is from genome assembly GCA_027030565.1 of Gammaproteobacteria bacterium. Taxonomy (GTDB): domain Bacteria; phylum Pseudomonadota; class Gammaproteobacteria; order JAJDOJ01; family JAJDOJ01; genus JALVEU01. Next base: position 762 of record JALVEU010000316.1, read on the forward strand.
ATGAGCTCGTAGTGCGTGGCCTGTTCCACCGGTGACCAGGTGACCCGGACGGTCACTTGGTCCTGTACCGGATCGGGCTCGTGCAGGGGTACACCACCGTCTCCACCCCCGCAGCCCACGAGCCATACGGGCCCCAACGCCACCGACAGCAGGATCCTACAGAAGTGCCGGACGCTAAGCGCGCACCGCCACGCCGTCGTTCCCTTCCGCGCCATCGCCACACCCCTGCCATCCCGATACGGGACGCATGCGGCGTTCCCGTATCGGACCGTTCCATGTGCATCGGTTCCATGAATAGAGTCTAGCAGGCTGTTGAAAAACGTTGCGAGATGCCCCGATGCACGGCGCAGCGCAGCGACCGAGACATATCGGAGGGATCGGCGAGGATGCGGGCAGCGCGCGATACCGCACGCGGGATCCGCAGCAGTTTTCCGACAGCCTATTGGTACAGGTTCGCACCCCTGAGGTGCGTCGTCAGGCGACGCGCTGATAATAGAGGTTTTGAGGGTGACGAGCGTCGGCGAAGAAGTACCAGCGCTCCGCAACCAGTCCCAGGTACTGTACCGCGAAGGCCGCCGCCGGGATCCAGAACGAAGAGAGCACGTAGGCGGTGGCCAGGAGCACCACCGGAATCACGAACGCCGCCAGCAGAAAGAAGGTGCGTACCGTCTGCACGGCCTTCGCAGAGGCACCGTGAAAGAACTCACGGTTGTTGAAAGTCGGTCCCATGGCGCCCTGTGTGACCTGGCGGATGCGCGGGTGGCGCACGCCGATGGCCGATTGGAGGGTCGATTTCGGCTGCAGGTGTGCGTTGCGGTAGAGCGAGGCGAGCCGGCTCGCGGCCGCCGCCACGGTGAGGATCACCGCCCAGGTGCCGTAGAAACGGGTGAGCCCGCTGCCGAGCCAGGCAGCGAACGCCGCGGCCAGAGTGAAGCCCGAGGCACCCCCCAACAGGAGGAAGTTGAAAATGGTCAAGGGCGTGGCCCATTCGCGCAGGAAGCGTAGGGACGCATAAATCATCCCGGTGGCCACGAACAAGGCGAAGGCGGCCAAGGTCGCCAGGGCGCCCACGATCAGGGACGGGTCCACCGGCAGTGCCCCGCGGACCACGAACAGCGGTTCGGTCCAGCCGAAGTAGTGGATGGCGCCATAGGCCACCACCAGCACCATCAACGCAGGCAACAGGATCACCTCTCGAGACAGCCAGGAGGTGCGCCAGCGCGCCGCTGAACGCCAAGCCCGCCCGGGGCGTCCCAGATGGAAGAACGAGGCGAACAGGCCCAAGGCCAGAAAGCCCACCGCAATGGCACTGCCCAGCGCAAAGAACCGCTGGTGGTCGGGCATGGGCAGCAGGCGGGCGAGTGCATAGAGCTGGCTGGTGTAGATGGCCAGGAACAGCCCCTGACCGACGCCGATCAGGGTGGTGAGAAGGATGACCGAGAACGCAGGATGCATGGAGGACTCACAAAGAGATTACACGGAAGTCATATCAATCAATAAGATATATGATAAGTCTTGCGTCAGATATAAGGTTCAGGCTGGGCGAGCACCCGCCTGGTCCGAGCATTCCACCCCGCCGCGGTCACCGTGCAAGACTTTGACATGGGTATCCTTCATCCTCACCAGCTCGTGGTCTCGTCCAGGGTGGGCTGGTCCTTGGGCGGCTTGGGCGGCACGCCTTCCTTCTTGAGTGGATTGTCGGCGCGGATGAGCTCGTCGGCGTGGATGCGCAGCTCCGTGCGCCGGCGCGGCAGGTAGTGGTTGGCCGGCTTGGTGCCCCACTCGGGCATGAGGGTGTAGCCGCCTTGCTCGCGGATGGCCACCGAGACCTGGGAATAGGGGTCGTGCACGTCGCCGAACAGCCGCGCGTTGGTGGGGCAGGCCAGCACGCAGGCGGGCTTGCGCTCGGCCTCGGGCAGGGACTCGTCGTAGATGCGGTCCACGCACAGGGTGCATTTCTTCATCACCTTCTGGTGTTCGTCCAGTTCGCGGGCCCCGTAGGGGCAGGCCCAGGAGCAGTACTTGCAGCCGATGCACTTGTCGTAGTCCACCAGGACGATGCCGTCCTCCTCGCGTTTGTACGAGGCCCCGGTAGGGCAGACCGGCACGCAGGGCGGCTCCTCGCAGTGCAGGCAGGACTTGGGGAAGTGCACCACGGTGGTGTGCGGGTACTCGCCCACTTCGAAGGTCTGCACCCGGTTGAAGAAGGTGCCGTGCGGATCGGGCCCGTAGGGACTGAAGTCCGCGAGCGGCCCCGCCCAGCCCGAAGTGTTCCACTCCTTGCAGGAAGTCACGCAGGCGTGACAGCCCACGCAGACGTTGAGATCGATCACCAGAGCAAGCTGTGTCATGTCAGGATCTGTTTTTGAAACAAAGAGGACGCGGAGAGCGCCGAGTGAAAATGGGTAAGAAAGCGGGCGCAGCGTACACCAATCCTGCAGGCGGTCCACCCTGATGCGCGGGACTGGCGTTGGCTGTGGCACACATCGCCAGCAGCAGACCCCAATGCTATGCAACCGATGCCTTTCACGCTCCTCTCCGCGCCATCATTGTGCCCTTCGAGCGCTCATCTGCCCTTCAGGCCGGCCATGTACGCCAACCATTTGCGCGGGGCCTTGGCCATGCCCGGCAGGCGCCTCAACGGCGGGAACCGGGGTTCGGTCACCCGGGGCTCGCCTTCGGCCGCCTTGTAGACGCGCACGCGCACGTCGTACCAGCCGGCCTGTCCCGTCACCGGGTCGGAGTTGGAGACACGCAGGCCCTCGGGGTCCTCGGGCAGCTCCTCGGTGATCAGGTGATTGAGCAGGAAGCCCTGTTGTGACTCGTTGGCCCTGGGGTGAAGCGCCCAGGCGCCGGAAGCCTTGCCGATGGCGTTCCAGGTCCACACCGTGCCGGGCTCCACGGCCTCAGTGAACCGGGCCATGCAGCGTACCTTGCCCCAGGGGGACTCCACCCACACCCAGTCCCCGTCCTCGAAGGCACCGGCCTTGCCCACGCTGGGATGCACGAACAGGTAGTTGTGGCTGTGGATCTGGCGCAGCCAGGCGTTCTGGCTGTCCCAGGAGTGGTACATGGGCATGGGCCGCTGGGTCACGGCCCGCAGCGGATAACGGCGGGTATCGGTGTAGACCGTCTCCAGGGGCTCGTGCCAGAAGGGCAGGGGATCGAAGAAGTAGGCCACCCGCTCACGCAGCGCCTCGGGGGGTTTGCGGGTGATGCCGCGGCCCTCGGCGGCCAGGCGGAATTTCTGCAGCACCTCGGAATAGATGTGGCAGTTGATGGGCTCGGCATAGCGGGTCAGCCCGTTGGCGCGTGCCCAGGTGAGATAGCCCTTGTTCCAGTTGCGCATGTACTGGAACGAGCGCGGCAGTTCGTAATGAAAGAAACCGCCGTTTTGCGCATACATCTCCCACTGGCGCGGATTGGGCTCGCCCACCATGAACTTGTCACCGTTCTTGCCGCGCCAGCCGGCCAGGAAACCGATGCCCGAGCCCGGTGCGGTTTCGTAGCGGACGATGAAATCGGGGTAGTCCTTGTACTTGCGTTCGCCGTTCTCGTCCACGAAGGCGGGGAGCTTCAGCCGCACGCCCAGCTCGATGAGCACCTCTTGAAAGGGCTTGCACTCGCCTTTGGGCGGCAGCACCGGGATGCGCACCGAGTCCACGGGCCCGTCGTATTCGGAGATGGGCCGGTCGAGCATGGACATGACGTCGTGGCGCTCCAGGTAGGTGGTGTCGGGCAGTACCAGGTCGGCGAAGGCCACGGTCTCGGACTCGAAGGCGTCCGCCACCACCAGAAACGGGATCTTGTACTCGCCGTTCTCGTCCTTGTCGGTGAGCATCCGCCGCACCTCGGTGGTGTTCATGGACGAGTTCCATGCCATGTTGGCCATGAACAGCATCAGCGTGTCGATGCGGTACGGGTCGCCCTTCCAGGCGTTGGTGATCACGTTGTGCATCAGCCCGTGCACGGCCAGCGGGTACTCCCAGGAGAAGGCCTTGTCGATGCGCACGGGCGCGCCCGCCTCGTCCACGAACAGATCGTCCGGGTCGGCGGGCCAGCCCAGCGGCAGCCCGTTCAGCGGTGTGTCCGGCTGCACGTCCTCCGGACCCTTGGGCGGTTTGGCGCAAGGCGGGATGGGCCTCGGGAAGGGGGCCTTGTGGCGAAAGCCGCCGGGGGTGTCGATGGTGCCCAGCAGGGTCATCAGGATCCCCAAGGCGCGGATGGTGTGAAAGCCGTTGGAATGGGCTGCCAGTCCGCGCATGGCATGGAAGGCCACGGGCGAGCCCACCACCGACTCGTGGTCCTGGTCCCAGACGTCGGTCCAGGGGATGGGCAGCTCGATCTTCTGATCCCGCGCGGTCACCCCCATCTCGTAGGCCAGCCGGCGGATGGTGGCCGCCGGTACCCCGGTGATGTCCTCGGCCCACTCCGGCGTGTAGGAGGCCACGCGCTCCTTGAGGAGCTGGAAGGCGGTCTTCACCGGGGTGCCGTCGGGGAGCCGGAATGTGCCCAGCAGGCGAGGGTCCACGCCGGGGGTGTGGGTCGAGACCGGCCGGTCCACCTCCGGGTCCCACCACAGTTTGTTCTGCGGGTCGAAGCAGCCCTCCTCGGGCGGCACCTCGAAGCGTACGAACATGCCGAACTCTTCGCTGTCCGCATCCTGGTTCACCAGCTCGGGGGCATTGGTGTAGCGCACCAGGAACTCACGGTCGTAGAGCCCGGTGTGGATGAGCTCGTGAACCACGGCGAGCAGGAAGGCCCCGTCGGTGCCTGGCCGGATGGGCACCCACTCGTCGGCGATGGCCGCGTAGCCCGTGCGCACCGGGTTGATGGCGACGAAGCGCCCACCGGCGCGCTTGAACCGGGAGATGGCGATCTTCAGCGGGTTGGAGTGGTGGTCCTCGGCGGTGCCGATCATGAAGAAGAGCTTGGCCCGCTCCAGATCGGGGCCGCCGAACTCCCAGAACGAGCCGCCGATGGTATAGATGAGCCCCGCGGCCATGTTCACCGAGCAGAAGCCCCCGTGGGCGGCGTAATTGGGCGTACCGAACTGTTGGGCGAACAGCCCCGTGAGGGCCTGCATCTGGTCGCGTCCGGTGAACAGGGCGAACCGGCGCGGGTCGGTGGCACGGATCTCTGCGAGCCGCTCGGCCAAGATGCCGAAGGCCTCCTCCCAGGAGATGGGCTCGAATTTGCCTTCGCCGCGCTCGGTGCCGGCCTTGCGGCGCAGGGGCCGGGAGAGCCGGGCGGGCGAGTACTGCTTCATGATGCCCGAGGCACCCTTGGCACAGATGACCCCCTGGTTCAGGGGGTGGTCCGGGTTGCCCTCGATGTAGCGCAGCTGCCCGTCGCGTAGGGTCACCCGGATGCCGCATCGGCAGGCGCACATGTAGCAGGTGGTGTACTTGACCTCGGTGTGACCACGGGCCTTGTCGGAACGCTGGGTCAGGTCTTCCATGGCGGGTCGCCGGACAGCGGGTATCAGCGCAGGCTAATATTCCCCGGCCCCGAGCGCCATTCCCCGCGGGGGATAGGCGGCCGCCCTGCGCAGGTCGGTTGAGTGGACGCCCCCCAACGCCGCCGCAGACCGCGAGTCGGCCGCTCACCACCCCACATCGGATCGACGGATCGCCGTGTACCGGGCGGGACCTATGCTGTGGGCAAGCAGAGGTGCCCCCGGGTCACGCCAACCGATGACTCAAGCTGCGGCGCCTGCTGCCGATAACGAAGGTAACCGTGGCCCACGGAACCCAGCCACTTGCGCGGAGGGAATGCACGAGATGGATCTTGCCACCCTGCTCGGACTGATCGGCGCCCTGGGCGCGATCTTCGCGTCCATACTCATGGGCGGCAGCGCGGCGGTCTTCGTCAACGTACCCGGCCTGATCATCGTGGTTGGGGGCACGCTTGCGGTCACGCTCATGAAGTTCCCCCTGTCCCACACGCTGGGGGCCTTCAAGGTGGCGGCGAAGGCCTTCATCTACAAGTCCGAGAAGCCCGACGAGCTCATCGCCCAGAGCATCGAGCTGGCCAACATCGCCCGCAAGGAGGGCATCCTGGGTCTGGAGCAGGTGGAGATCCAAAACGCCTTCCTCAAGAAAGGGGTACAGCTCGTGGTCGACGGTCACCCCTCCGACCTGGTGCAACGGATGCTCACCAAGGACATCAACCTGTCCATCGAACGCAACGAGGAGGGCCTGAGCATCTTCAAGGCCATCGGAGACGCGGCACCGGCCATGGGCATGATCGGGACCCTGATCGGTCTGGTGCAGATGATGGCCAACATGGACGACCCCAAGGCCATCGGGCCCGCCATGGCCGTGGCCCTGCTCACGACGCTGTACGGGGCGGTCATCGCCAACGCGCTGGCACTGCCCATCGCCGACAAACTGGCCCACCGCAGCCGCGAGGAGAGCATCAACAAGTCTCTGATCCTGGAAAGCATCCGGGCCATTCAGGACGGACTCAACCCGCGTGTCATGGAGGAGCTGCTCAAGAGCTACCTGCCGGACAACGAACGGGAGGCCGCCCCGGCGGCGGCCTGAGGTGGGGCCCAGGCCTCGGGCCGGCCCTGGCATGAGGAGTACGCGAGATGGAAGAGGGCGGAGGCAAGAAATGTCCGGACGCCATGCCCGGCTGGGTCATGACGTTCGCCGACCTCATGTCCCTGCTGTTGGCGTTCTTCGTGCTCCTGTTCTCTTTCTCAGAGCTGGACAAGCAGAAGTACAAGCGCATCGCCGGTTCCATGCGCGAAGCATTCGGCATCCAGCGCGTGGTGCGCGTCAAGGATCCGCCCAAGGGCGTGAACATCATCGCCCGCGAGTTCTCGCCGGGTCGCCCGGAACCCACGCTCATCAACACCGTGCGCCAGTTCACCCTGGACGACCTGAAGAAGAACCTGCGCATCGACGAGTACCTGGCCTGGCTGAAGAAACGCATGGAGCGGGACAAGGCGGTGCTCAAGGCCAAGCTGGCCAAGGAGCTGGGCGAGGGCAAGATCGAGATCGACACCGAGGACCGCAAGATCGTCCTGCGCATCCGGGAACAGGGCGTGTTCGAGTCCGGCAAGGCCGAGATCATGCCCGACTACGAACCGGTGCTCGAGCGCATCAAAGAGGCGTTGGTGCAGACCGGCGCGGGCGATCTGGTCGTGGTCTCGGGGCATACCGACGACCGTCCCATCTCCACCGGGCGCTTCCGTTCCAACTGGGACCTTTCCGCCGCCCGCGCGGCCTCGGTGGTGCATCGGCTCACGGCCGACGGGGCACTGCCCCCCGATCACTTTCGGATCGAAGGCTATGCGGACACACGTCCCCGCGCGGACAACAGCACGCCTGAGGGCCGCGCCCAGAACCGCCGGGTGGAGATCGAGATCCTGTACGGGCGCGACGAGGAGATCGCGCGCGAGCTCCTGGCCTACGCCAAGATCATCACCCGGGAGGAACCCGAGGGCGACGGCTCCGACGCTTCGGAGCAGCAGGCCGCTCCGCGAAGCGGTGCGCCATGATCGAGACCCTACCGGACCTGGAGCATCCATATGGACCAACACGCAGCCGACCGCAGGAGTCACTATCGGATCAAGGACGAAGTGGTCTTCCAGTACCGCCGGATCCCCGAGACGAGCTGTGAGCGGCTCATCGAGCGGCTCAGCGACGACCTGCCCAACGCCTTCTCCATCAAGGCCCGCTTCGAGGCGCTGAGCCAGCGCATGATACCCGTGCTCAAGCAGATCGAGGCGAGCGCCCCGGCCGTAGCGCGCTATCTCTGCCTGTTCGACCAGAAGCTCGAGTTGCTCGCCGAGAGCCTGATGAAGAACGAGCTGGGGAACACCCTGGATGCGGACCCCGTGGAAGTGGACATCAGCGCCGGTGGTATCGCCTTCGGCACCGACGTACCCCTGGAGCCGGGCACCTTGCTCGAGTTGCGCCTGTTGCTCCTGCCCTCCCTGGTGGGCATCCAGGCCTACGGGCGGGTGGTGTACTGCAAACCCGACGGCGGGGCCGCCAGCCACCGCGTGGGCGTGTGTTACGAATGCATTCTCGAGGAGGATCGGGACCTCATCGCGCGGCACGTGCTGCACCGCGACGCCGAGCGGCTCCGGCAACGGCGCTGCACCACCGACTGAATGGTCCTGCGCAGCCCCCGGGAGCCGGCTGGACGTGGGTGGCGGCAGCGGGCGTATACTGGCCGGAACACGAGCGGGACGAGGTCTGTACTGCAATGAGCCGTGATCGTGAACAGGGTCGCCCCAGTGGGGCTTCGCCACAGGGCGCATCGGGGCCGGATCGGGGGCCGCTGCCGGCCAATGCGAGCTCGGTACTGGGCCTGATCCGGGACGATGGGCCTGCGGCGTTCGACTCCGTCCTCCAGGACGTGGCCGACCACAGCGGTGCCGCGGTGCCGCTGCAGGAGGTGGAGGCCGCCAGCGGCGGCCCACCACGTCCCGCCGCACCCGAGACCTCGGGTACCGAGCCGGGCACCGACGCCACCGCGTCGGCCCGCGAGCCACGCAGGCTGAGGCTGCTCTGGGCGCTCACCGTGGTGCTGATCGTCGGGGTCCTCTTGTACGGCCTTTGGACCGTGGACGCCCTGCGTCGCGTGCATGCCGATCTGCGCGCCCTGGCCGGGCGGGTGGATACCGCGGAAAGTACCGCGTGGGAGACGCAGCTCAACAGCCTTCGTCAGCAACTCAAGGTGTTGGAGGCCAGACTGCAGGAGCAACAGCAACGTCTCGCGGCCCTGCGCGCGGCCCGTTCCGAGTCATGGTGGCCGCTGGCTGCGGACCTGGCGCAGTTGCAGGCCCGTGTCGCCGCCCTGGAGCCGAAGACGCCCGGCGGACCATCGGCCGGTGCCGGAGAACCCGCCGTGTCGTCTCCGGAGGGCACGACGCAGGGTGCACCACGACCTTCGGAGTCGGAAGGCCAGGCCGGGGACTCGCCTGGGAGTGCCGCGCCGACCGAGAACTGGGCGGTCAATCTCATCACGGTGGCGGGAAAGGCGCGTGCCGACGCCTACCGCGCCCGCTATGCGGCCCACGGCCTGGACGTGCGCACGGACGTATTCGAAAAGGGCGGGCGCAGCTTGTACCGGCTCTATGTGGATGGTTACCCCGACCGTGCCACGGCGCTGCGCGAGGGTGCGCGACTCAAGGAAGCCTTGGGACTGGACGAGCTCTGGGTGACCCGAGTGACGGGAAGGCGCGAGCCGCGCTGAGTGCGATGGCAAGGGGCAGGTCGGTAGGGAGGCGGCTTCAGGCCTTGCCGATGTCGCGCCCACCGGGCTGCGGTCCCAGGCGGCCCGAGGGACGATAGAGGGGCCCCCCATCGGGCGTGCCGCGGAGGATCTCCAATGCCTGGCGGGTGCCCTGGCTCAGCCGCTCCACCAGGTAGCCGTTGAGGCGATTCTGGCGCTCGCAGGCGCGCAACGTATCGCATACGCTGGTCCAGCGTGTCTCCAGGGTGGGCCCGTCGGTTCCGGCCTGCCGTGCCCAGAAGCTGCGTAGGCCGTCGCCATCCAGCGGCAGCCCCGTCGCCCGTACGGCGCGCTCCAGTTCCTGTGTCAAATCGTTGACGGCGGCCAGGGCCTCGGCCTTGGCCGCCGTGGCCGCCTCGACCTGCTCCACGGCCCTGTCCTGCAGGGCGTCACCTTCGGCCCGCAGGGCGGTCTGCAGCGTGTGGACGGCTGCCTCCAAGCGCTCCAGCAGCCCGGGTGCCGTACTCGGCGGCATGGCTCAGCTCTCCCGGGGCATCATGCGCTCGAAGGCCATGAGCTTTCTGGCCACACGTTGCGGATCGATACGGTAACGCCCCTCGGCGAGGGCCGCGCGCACCTCTTCCACCCGCTTCTCGTCCACGCCGCTGCTCTGTGCGGCACGTCGTTCGGCCGCCTGCATCTGCCGGGCGGTGTCGGTGAGCGTCACCCGGTCCACGGACTCGGGGGTGCTCTCCCCGCCGGTACCGGCTGCCTGACCGGTGCGTTCCCGGGCCGGTTTCACCTGAGGCGACGGTTGGTTGGAAAGGCCCTTGATCGTGTTGGTCATCGGATCGTTCTCCCATGTGGCAACCTCCTTGTCGGCAGGCCGCCGAAAAACTTTAGCAGTGCGCAGGAGGAGGCGGCGAGTCAGTCGACCCGGACGAAGCCCGCCGGGTCCACCGTGCCCTCGACCACCTTCCTGGACTTCACGTTGCGCACCCGGATGCGCTGCCCGGCGGCCCCGTCCATGAGGGCCCGGCCGGTCATGCGGACCATCAGCGCACCGCTGCCAGCCACCAGATCCACACGTTGACCGCGCTCGATTACGGGCACCGTTTCGAGCAGGGCGCTGGTGAGGGTGGCCCCAGCAGCGACCGGCCGCCGAAGGCGCCGCCCCACCGCCTGACCTGGATCGGTGAGCACGCCGGCCGGCGCGGCCGAGACGTCCTTGCGTGCCACCCGCAGATCGTGTTCGGTCAACACGGTGCCCCGGGCCAGGGCGCGCGCGGCGACCACCACCGGGCCGCGGTAGATCACCCGCGCCGAGACGTAAATGGTCCAGGGTTGGGGTGCGGTACACCGCACGCCCACGGTCAGGGCGTTGCCGCGCGTGGCTCGGGAGACGGAGAAGGCTTCCAAGGGCGCACTGCAGGCTTGGAGCCGCAGCCTGGGATCCAGTGCGCCCACGCGCACCTCGCGCTCGCCGTCCATGGCCGCTTCACTGGCCAGGACGTAGCTGCGCACCACCTGCTCGATGTCTGCCAGGCGCTGCGTCGCGGTGCGGGCGCTGGCGGCCCAACCCGCATTCCAGGCGCCCTGCAGGAGCAGGACGAGGGCGAGCAGGAGCGTGCCCCATCGGCGGAGGTCCGTATGCCGGGTCCCGATCTTGCTCATGATGTCTCGGCTCCCTCTGTCGCGAGCGTCAAGAAAACGTTTCCTGCCTCCAGGGAAGCAGCAACCGTGCCATGACCGGAAGGTCCCGGGTCTCGTGGGGGCGGCAAGGTGGCAGGGCGGTCTGCCGGCCAGGTGGCAAATCCTTGCCAGTTCGGCGCTGTGGCCGTCTTCGAGATCTGCGTCAGGGACGCGCGGCAGGGTGCGTCCCACGCTCCAGGCCGCCGTTTTGGCGGCGGGCAGGTGTTTTGGCATCACCCTTGCATGGGTGTGGGCGGAACGTCGGAGAACGGAGACGCTGACCATGCCCATCAACCTCGATACCGCCCTGGGGGTGCATCCGCTGATGCTCCGGTTGCGGACCCGGCGCGCAGAGGTCCTGGCCGCCAACATCGCCAACGCGGACACACCGCACTACAAGGCGCGCGACGTGGATTTCAGGCAGGTGCTGAGCCAGGTGAACCCCGGGGTACCCCTGGAGCGGACGAACCCGGCGCACATGACCGGTTCGCCAGGACCCGACGCCGTGCCGTTGGCCTATCGCATCCCCTTGCAGCCGGCACTGGATGGCAACACCGTCGAGCCCCAGGTGGAGAAGGCGGCGTTCATGGACAACGCCCTGCGCTATCAGGCCTCCCTGCGATTCCTGGATGGCAAGGTCAAGTCGATCCTCAGCGCATTGAGAGGGGAATAGTCATGGCACTGGAGAAGATCTTCGGCATCGCGGGTTCGGCACTCAGCGCCCAGAGCCTGCGGCTCAACGCCACGGCCAGCAATCTGGCCAACGCGGACACCGTGGCGGGCGCTCCGGAGCAGGCCTACAAGGCGCGCCATCCCGTCTTCGCCACCATCGTCAGCCAGGCGATGCAGGGTGCAGGACGGAGCGGCGCTGGGCCGTCGGCGGGGGTGGCGGTGCTGGGCGTGGTGGAGGATCAGGCGCCCCCCCGTGCGGAGTATCGACCGGGCCATCCCTTGGCCGACGAGAACGGCAATGTCTATGTCTCCAACGTCAACCTGATGGAGGAGATGGCCGATCTGATCTCGGCCTCACGCTCCTATCAGACCAACGTCGAGGTGATGAACACCTCGAAGCAGTTGCTGCTCAAGACCCTGGAGTTGGGCAAGTGAGCCCCGGGTGGAGGTAGATCACCATGCAGGTCAATGACGATTCGTTGCAGGCGCGTCTGGACGCGTTGGGCCTGACCCGCAAGCCGGACCCCGAGGCCAAGAAACGCGACGAGCTGGGCCAGGCGGACTTCCTCAAGCTCATGACCGCCCAGCTCGAGAATCAGGACCCGCTCAAGCCGCTGGAGAACAAGGAGTTCCTGGGCCAGCTCGCCCAGTTCAGCGTGGTCCAGGGTCTGGCCGAGTTGCAGGGTTCCTTCTCCTCCCTGGCCACCTCACTGCAGTCCAACCAGGCATTGCAGGCCTCGGCGCTGGTGGGCAAGTCGGTACTGGTGGAGAGCCCGTTCGGTGTCCTCGGCGCGAGTGAGGGATTGTCCGGGGCCGTGGAGCTGCCCGAACAGGTGGCGGACCTGCGGCTGCGGATCTCGGACGTGTCCGGACAGGTGGTGCGCGAGCTGCCGTTGGACGGGCAGGGGCCGGGAATGGTGGATTTCAAGTGGGACGGGTTCTCCGACGCGGGCGAGCCCCTGCCGCCCGGCTACTACCACGTGGTGGCCGAGGGCACGCTCGACGGCGAGACCCAGAGCTTCACCACCTACGCCGTGGGCCGTGTGGACAGCGTGGTCCTCGGGGGTGAGCAGGGCGGCATGATGCTGAATCTCGAGGGGCTCGGGCAGTACGCGCTCGACGAGGTCGCCGAGATCCGTGCCCCCGCATGACGGAAACGGAGGGCGGTCCGCCGGCATGGGGCGGTCGGCCCAGGGACAGGCAACAGACTGATCACGCAAGGAGGGCAACATGCCATTCAACATCGCCATCAGCGGAATCTCGGCCGCAACCTCGGACCTGCGCGTCATCGGCAACAACATCGCCAATGCCGGGACCATCGGGTTCAAGTCCTCCCGGGCGGAATTCGCCGACGTCTATGCGGCCAGCGTGTTCGGCACGGCCTCCACGGCCACCGGCAGCGGCGTCCATCTCACCGACGTGGCCCAGCAGTTCACCCAGGGCAACGTGAGCTTCACCAACAACAACCTGGACCTGGCCATCAACGGTCAGGGGTTCTTTCGCATGAACGACGGGGGCACCATCGTCTACACGCGCGCGGGCGCCTTCCGCACCGACCGCGAGGGGTACCTGGTCAATGCACAGCAACAGCGTCTGACCGGGTTCCTCGCCAACGGCAACGGTGAAATCACCGGTCAGCTCGGGGATCTCAAGCTGGATCTGTCCAACATCGAGCCCAAGGCCACCCAGCGGGTGGACGGGGCGCTCAATCTGGACGCCACCGAGGTGCCCCCGCCGCTGCCCTGGGGTGGACCCTTCGCCTTCGGCGATCCGCCGCCGGACCCGGCCACCTACAACAGCGCCACCTCGTTGACGATCTACGACAGCCTGGGCAATGCCCACGGCCTGAGTCTGTACTTCGTCAAGACCGCTTCCAACGCCTGGGACGTGCATGCGTTGGTCGACGGCGTGACCGTGGGGGCCACACCGGCGGGTTCGCTGAGTTTCCAGGACGACGGCAGCATCGATCCCACCACCGCACTGCTCAACATCGCGGGCTGGACGCCGCTGGATTCACAGGGCAACGCCAACGGCGCGGCGGTACAGGACTTCGACATCTCCCTGCTGGAGACGACCCAGTTCGGCAGCCCCTTCGGCGTCAACGCCTTGAGCCAGGACGGCTATGCCACCGGCCAGCTGGCGAGCGTGGAGATCGACGGCTCCGGCATCATCTTCGGGCGTTACACCAACGGCCAGTCCAAGGCACTGGGTCAGGTGGCCCTGGCCAACTTCCCCAATCCAGGCGGGCTGCAACCCCTGGGCGATACGGCCTGGGCCGAGACCTACGCATCGGGGCAGCCCCTGGTGGGCGCACCGGCCTCCGGGCGGCTGGGGGTGGTGCAGTCCGGCGCGCTGGAAGAGTCCAACGTAGAGCTCACCAAGGAGATGGTCAAGCTGATCACGGCCCAACGCAACTTCCAGGCCAACGCCCAGACCATCCGCACGGCCGATGCCGTGACCCAGACCATCATCAACATCCGCTGATCGGCATAGCCGGAGGTCATCATGGACCGACTCCTCTATCTGGGGATGATGGGCGCCAAGGACGTGTCGCTCGCCCAGGCCCAGATCTCCAACAACCTCGCCAACGCCTCGGTGCCGGGCTTTCGGAGCGATCTGCTGCGGGTTCGCAGCCTGCCCATCTACGGGCCGGGGCAGCCGACCCGGGTGGCCAACCGCCTGGAGCCGGCCGGCTCCGACCTGTCCACGGGCACACTCACCCCGACCGGCCGTGATCTGGACATCGCGGTCGACGGGGAGGGCTGGATCGCCGTGCAGGCCCCGGACGGACGTGAGGCCTATACGCGCTCTGGCGACCTGCGGGTCAACAGCGTGGGTCTGCTGGTCAACGGGGCCGGGCATCCGGTGCTGGGTGACGGGGGCCCCATCGCCATTCCGCCGGCCGAGTCCATCGAGATCGCCGCGGATGGGACCATCAGTGCGCGGCTGGTGGGCGAGCGCGCCACAGGCATGGTGGTGCTGGACCGGATCCGGCTCGTGAGCGCCCCGGCAGACGCGGTGGTCAAAGGGCTTGACGGCCTGTTCCGGCTGCGTGCCGGGGCCCAGGCGGTCGCCGATGCCCAGGTCCGCGTGATCCCGCGCACCCTGGAGTCCAGCAACGTCAGTTCGGTGGGCGCCATGGCCGATCTCATCGGCCTGGCACGCAGTTTCGAAGTCCAGGTGCGCCTGATGAAGGCCGCCGAGGAGAACGACTCGGTCTCCAGCCAGCTGCTGCGCATGGGTTAGCGGCCGGCACCACGGACCCGACCGGTGGTCATGCGCGGCGAGCCGGCTGGCAGCGAAATTGCATCGTTTGAGGCGGGAGGCGGCGATGCCGCTTTCCCGGCGCCATTGGGAACAGGGAGAGAACATCATGCTACCCGCATTGTGGATCAGCAAGACCGGCCTGGAGGCCCAACAGATCAATCTGGGGGTGATCTCCAACAACCTGGCCAACGTCAACACCACCGGATTCAAGCGCAGCCGGGCGGTGTTCCAGGACCTCATGTATCAGAACCTGCGCCAGGCCGGGGCGCAGAGCTCACAGGAGACGCAGTTGCCTTCGGGGCTCATGCTGGGCACCGGCGTGCGTGCGGTGGCCACCGAGAAGCTCTTCACCCCGGGCAACATCGTGCAGACGCAGAACCAGCTGGACGTGGCCATCAAGGGCCGCGGCTTCCTGCAGGTGCTGCTGCCCGACGGCAACATCGGCTATACGCGTGACGGGGCGCTGCAACGCGACGCCAACGGACAACTGGTGACCGCCAACGGCTACCCGCTGGAACCGGCCATCACCATCCCCGAGGGGACGCTCACCCTGACCATCGGATCGGACGGGACCGTCTCCGCCCTGGTGGCAGGAGAGACCGCGCCCACGCAGATCGGCACCATCGAGCTGGCCGACTTCGTCAATCCCGCCGGGCTGCAGCCCATCGGTGACAACCTGTTCGTCGAGACGGCCGCCAGCGGGACGCCGCAGACGGGCACGGCCGGTCTCGACGGGCTCGGCAGCCTGGTGCAGGGTTCCCTGGAGAGTTCCAACGTGAACGTGGTCGAGGAGATGGTGAACATGATCGAGGCGCAGCGCGCCTACGAGATGAACTCCAAGGCCATCGGGGTGGCCGACGCCATGCTTCAGTACGTGAATCAGACCCTGTAGCGCTGCGGCAGGAGGTTCGGCAATGGCGATCCGGCTTCATACCGCAGGCGTATGCCTCGCCGCCGCGGTCCTGGGGGGCTGTGCCACGCCCCCCAGGCCCGACCAGCCCCGCTACGCGCCCACCCGCCCGGTGCAGCACACGGCGGCGCCCCCCAATGGCAGCCTGTTCCGCGCAGGCTACGACATGCGCTTGTTCGAGGACGTCAAGGCGCGCCGTGTGGGCGACATCCTCACCATCCTCCTGGTGGAGAAGACCGACGCCAAGAAGAAGGCGGACACCAAGGTCTCCAAGGATCTCGACACCGAATTCAACAACCCGGTCCTGCTCGGCAACCCCGCCGATCTGGCAGGTAGAGACCTGCGTTTCAAGCTCGAGGCCCAGCGCGAGGTCAACGGCAAGGGTGAGAGCAAGCAGAGCAACAGCCTGCGGGGCAGCATCGCCGTCACCGTGGCCGAGGTCCTGCCCAACGGCAACTTGGTGGTGCGCGGCGAAAAATGGGTGGCCCTGAACCAAGGAGAAGAGTACATCCGGCTCTCGGGCATCGTGCGTCCCGAGGACATCGGCACCGACAACACGGTGCCCTCCACGCGCGTGGCCGATGCCCGAATCAGCTACGGGGGCAAGGGGGTGTTGGCGGACGGCAACAGTCCGGGATGGCTGAGCCGCTTCTTCCTCAGCCCCCTGTGGCCCTTCTGATCGGCGAGGGGAGGGAACGGCAATGGACGGTGGCAGGAGAACACGGGCGCTGGCCGCTGCACTGGGACTGATCCTGGTCTTGTGGGGGGGAACGGCCGCCGCCGAGCGCGTCAAGGACATCGCCAGCGTGCTCGGCGTGCGCAGCAACCACCTGATCGGCTACGGTCTGGTGGTGGGGCTCAACGGCACCGGCGACAGCAGCAACACGCCGTTCACCGACCAGAGCATCCACAGTCTGCTCAACCGCCTGGGCATCACGGTGCCCCCCGGAGTCAAGGCCAAATCCAAGAACGTGGCGGCCGTGATGGTCAGCGCCGTGCTCCCGCCCTTCGCCAAGCCGGGCCAGTACATCGACGTGACCGTCTCATCGCTGGGCAACGCCAAGAGCCTGCGTGGCGGCACCCTCCTCATGACCCCCCTCAAGGGACTCGACGGCCAGGTCTACGCCGTGGCCCAGGGCAACCTCATCGTCGGCGGGCTGGATGCCAGCGGGGCCGACGGTTCGCGCATCACCATCAACGTGCCCAGCGCCGGCCGGATCCCCAACGGGGCCCTGGTGGAGCGCAGCGTACCCACCGCATTCGCCCGCGGCTCGGAACTGGTACTCACCTTGCACACGGCGGATTTCACCACCGCCCACCGCCTCGCCCAGGCCATCAACGACCGTTTCGGGCCCGGTCGCGCGGCCGCCGTGGATGCCGCCTCGGTGCGGGTGACGCCACCCCCGGGGCAGGCGGCCCGCGTGAGTTTCGTGGCCGAGCTGGAGAACCTCACGCTGGAGCCCGGCGAGGCCCCGGCACGCGTCGTGATCAACGCCCGCACGGGGACCGTGGTGATCGGCAAGCACGTGCGGGTCACGGCCGCGGCGGTCAGCCACGGCAACCTGGTGGTCACCATCTCGGAACGCGCCCAAGTGAGCCAGCCCGCGCCCTTCTCGCGTGGTACCACGCAAGTGGTGCGACAGAGCCAGGTGGACGTGAACCAGGAAGACAACCGCATGTTCCTCTTCCAGCCTGGTGTGACACTGGAAGAGATCGTCGAAGCGGTCAACCGGGTGGGTGCCGCCCCTGGCGATCTGGTGGCCATCCTCGAGGCCCTCAAGGAGGCCGGCGCACTGCGCGCCGAACTGGTGGTGATCTGAGCGACAGCGGCCATGACTTCAGCCACCCAGGCCCAGGCGCTCGTCTACACCGATTTCTCGGGGCTCACGGCCTTGCGCGCCCAGGCCCAGCGCGATCCCAAGGCCGCGCTGGCCGAGGCGGCCCGCCAGTTCGAGGCCTATTTCATCCAGCAGCTGCTCAAGGCGGCCCGTGACGCGGGCATGGGCGGTGGGCTCCTGGACGGCGAGCAGAGCGGCTTCTATCAGGAGCTGTATCACCAGCAGCTGGCCATCGCACTGGCCCGGACCGGGCGCTTCGGGATCGCCCGCATACTCGAACAGCAGGTGGGCGCCGGAATTCCGCAACCGGGTTCCACGGCACCCGTCGTCCCGTCGCCGGCCGGAGTACCCTCCGCCGTGCAGCGTGCCCGCATGGGCCATGGAGCCGGGCCCGGCCTGGAAACGCGTTCCAGCGAGGTCACGGGCGGCCGCGGAGAGGCTCGGCCGGAGGAGACGAATCCGGCGTTTGCCTCACCGGCAGACTTCGTGACGCGGCTCTGGCCCCATGCCCGTCGTGCCGCGGCACGCATCGGCGTGGACCCCCGGGTGCTCATCGCCCAGGCGGCCTTGGAGACCGGCTGGGGAAGGGCGCTCCCGCGCACGCCCGAGGGCCGGAGCAGCCACAACCTGTTCGGCATCAAGGCGCACGGGGCATGGCGGGGACCGGTGGCGCCCGCGCGGTCTCTGGAGTTCGAGGGCGGGGCCATGGTGGCGCGCCGGGCGGCCTTCCGGGTGTACGAGTCATATGCAGAGAGCTTCGACGACTACGCCGCGTTCCTGCAGCACAACCCGCGCTATGCCCGCGCGCTGCAGGAGGCGGCGGATCCCGAGCGCTTCGTGCGCGCACTGCAGCGCGCCGGCTATGCCACGGACCCGAACTACGCCGAGAAGGTGCTGGGCATCCTGCGTATGGAGGAGGTCCAGGCGCCCCTGACTCAAGATCGCCTGGCCCTGGCCGATACAGGGGGATGAACGCCAGGCGGCGAGCGGCACCCGGCGACCGGGTGAACGGCGCCGTACCGCGTACAGCGTGAGGAAGCGGACAGCATGACCATATCCAGCCTGCTCAACATCGGTCTTTCGGGCCTCACGGCCAACCAGAAGGCCATCCGGGTCACGGGGCACAACATCGCCAACGTCAACACCCCGGGCTACAGCCGGCAGGAGGCCCTGCTCGCCACCTATCCCGAGACCTGGTTCGGCGACGGCTACTTCGGGGCGGGCGTGCAAGTGGCCGGGGTGCGCCGGATCTTCGATCAGTTCCAGATCGACCGGCTCAACGCCGATACGGCCGCCGCAGGGCAGCTGCGCAGCTACCATCAGCTCGCCGCCGAACTGGAGGACCTGCTGGGCGCGGCCGGCACGGAACTCAGCGCCCCACTGCAGGGATTCTTCGACGCCCTCGGCGCCGTGGCCGCGGATCCGGCCTCCATCGCGCCGCGCCAGGTGCTGCTCGGGCGGGCCGAGGCGCTCGCCGGGCGCATCCGGGCCCTGGACGGCCGCATGCAAGAGATGCGTAACGGCCTCCAGACGCGGCTCTCCGACACCGTGGCGGAGATCAATACCCTGGCCTCCGGGATCGCTGGACTCAACCAGGAGATCGCTGCCGCCCGAGTGGGTCGCGGCCAGCCCAACGACCTGCTGGATCGGCGCGACGCCCTGGTCGCCCGGCTGGCCGAGAAGGTGGGGGTGACCACCGTCGAGCAGGACAATGGCATGCTCAACGTGTTCATCGGCAACGGCCTGAATCTGGTGCTGGGGACCACGGCCAACCGCCTGGGCGTGGAAGCCAGTGGCAGCGATCCCCAGCGCGTGGAGGTGACCCTGCTGCACGTGGCCGGTTCGGTCCCCATCACCGAACAGCTGCAGGGGGGCGTGCTCGGCGGATTGCTGGACTTCGACCGCACCCTGCTGGGGGAGGCCGAGGCGCAGCTGGGTCGCCTGGCCATCGGCCTGACCATGGCCGTCAACGCCCAGCACGCCTCGGGCATGAACCTGCGGGGGGAGATCGGGGGTCTGCTGTTCTCCGACGCCAACAGTGCCGCGTTGCAGGACGTGCGGGTGAGTGCCGATCAGCGCAACACCGGCAGTGCGGCGTTGACGGTGACCGTGGACGACCCGGCACAGCTGGGCACCAGCGACTACCGGCTCGCCTACGACGGCACCCAGTACACGCTCATGCGCCTGGCGGACGAGACGGTGGTCGGTACCTTCGCCGGGTTCCCGCAGAGCATCGCCGGCGAAGGGTTCACCATCGATCTCGCCTCCGGTGCGCCGGCGGCGGGGGATACGTTTCTGATCCGACCCACCGCAGGAGCCAGCCGCGAGATGCGTCTGCTGCTCGGCGACCCCGAGGAATTCGCCGCAGCCGTGCCCGTCCGCTCCACCGCCGATGCGGGCAATGGCGGCACGGCGCAAGTGACCGCGCTCTCGGCACAGAACCTGAGCGGCACGGCGCTGGGCACCCCCGTGACCCTGACCTACGATGCGGGCAGCCAGGCATTCGTGGTGAGCAATCCCCCGGGTGGGAGCCTGGGCTACGATCCGGCCACCGACGCCGGCACCCCTTTGACCCTGAGCGTGCCCGGATTCGGCGATGTGGTGATCGAATTCCAGGGCAGCCCGGCCCAGGGCGACCAGTTCGTCGTCGAGTCCAATGCCGGAGGCGTCGGCGACAACCGCAACGCCTTGGCCCTGGCGGCCCTGCAGGAGACGCCCCTGTTCAACGGGGGTACGGCCACGCCGGGCGCCGCCTACGGTCAGCTGGTCTCGGCCGTGGGGGTGCGGACCAGCTCCGCCGAACTGGCGCGTGACGCTCAGGAGGCGCTGCTGCGCCGCAGCCAGGAGGCCCGCGACGCCACGTCGGGCGTCAACCTGGACGAGGAGGCGGCCAATCTGCTGCGCTTCCAGCAGGCATATCAGGCCTCGGCCCAAGTGGTCGCCGCGGCCAACCAGATGTTCCAGACCCTGCTCTCGGCCTTTGGAGGATAGTCATGCGGATCTCCACCCTGCAGCTCTATCAGCGCACGGTCTCGGCCATGCTGGACCAGCAGGCCCGCCTCGGCGACACCCAGGAGCAGCTGGCCAGCGGCAAACGTATCCTGCGTCCTTCCGACGATCCGAGCGGCACGGCGCAGGCCCTGCGGCTCAAGGAGGCGCTCTCGGCCTGGGCGCAGTTCCAGCGTGCCGCCGACCGGGCCGAGGCCCGGCTGCAGCTGGAGGACGGCGCCCTCTCCCACGTGGAGGACATCCTGCAACGGGCCCGCGAGCTGGCCGTGCGCGGGCGCAACGACAGCCTGTCGGACGGGGATCGGGCCGCGCTGGCCAAGGAGCTGCGCGGCCTGAAAGACGATCTGGTGCGGCTGGGCAACACGCGTGACGCGCAGGGGGACTACATCTTCGCCGGATACCGCAGCCGCAGCCCGGCGTTCGTCGTCGCAGGCTCCGGGGTGAGCTACGCCGGTGATGCCGGGGTGCGCCAGATCGAGTTGGGCCCGGGCCGGAACGTCACCGTGAATCACCCCGGCAACGTGGTGTTCATGGACGTGCCTGCCGCCGCAGGCGGCCGGGAGAGCCTGTTCGAGACCCTGGACAGTCTCGCCAATGCGCTGGACAACCCCGACGACCCGGCCTTCCAGACCGAGATGGGCCGGCTCATCGATCAGTTGGACACCGGTCTGGACCACGTGCTCCAGGTGCACACGGAGGTGGGCGCGCGGCTCAACACCGTGGACGTCCAGCGGGCCTTCAACGAGGACACGCGCCTGCAGATGCAGCGCACGCTGTCGGCGGTGGAGGATCTGGACTATGCCGAGGCGGTGGCGCGACTGAACCGCCAGATGGTGGGCCTCGAGGCGGCGCAGAAGACCTTCACCCGGGTGCAGGGGCTCTCCCTGTTCAACTACCTGTAGTGGAGGCCGGCACGTGGCCCACGAGCCCTGCAGTCCATCGTCTCCGCTGCGTGCGGGTGGTGATGCAGCGGCGGACGGGTCCGGGACCGTACGAGGCTCGGGCGGTCCCGTGGCGTTCGCCTTCCTCATGGCGGGGGAACGCTCCGGAAGCAACCTCCTCACCCGGATGGTGGACGCGCACCCCCAGTGTTGCGGCCCGGCGCCGTTGCATGCCCTGCGCATCCTCGCGCCGCGGCTGCCCGTCTACGGGGCCCTGGACGCCGAGCCCGCGTGGCAGGCCCTGATCGAGCACCTGCTGGGCCTGTGGGATGCCAAGCTCGGGCCCTGGACCACGCGGCCCTCGGCGGCGTTGCTCCGCTCGGTGCGCCCGCGGAGCCTGGCCGCGCTGGTCCGGTCCCTCTACGAGACGGAGGCCCGGGCCCAGGGCAAGCGGCTCGTGCTGGTCAAGGAGGTGGGTCTGCACCGCTTCGTGGCCTATCTGCTCGTGCACTTCCCCCAGGCCCGGTTCATCCACCTGGTGCGCGATCCGCGTGACGTGGCGGCCTCCTGGAAGGCTTCGCCGTCCCACCGCGGCGGTGTGTTGCGGGCCGTGGGACGCTGGTGCGAGGAGCAGGCCGCGGCGCTGCAGCTGCGCGCCTGGCTGGGCGAGGCCGGGCGCATCCACGGCCTGCGCTACGAAGACCTGATCGTCCGCCCGGAACACGAGCTGCGCGCGGTCT
>JALVEU010000317.1 GCA_027030565.1 Gammaproteobacteria bacterium
AAGCTTCGACAAGCAGTACGTGCGCGACTACCTGGAAGGCCTGGACTGGGACAAGCGAGCCCCTGGACCGGAACTCCCCGAGTCGGTGGTGCGTGACACCCAGGCCAGATACCTGCAAGCCCTGGAAATCCTCACCGGAGAGACGATCTGAGCCGACAGCTCACTGGCAGCGTGTTGCGGTATACAATGCCGGCCCCCGATGCCACGCCAATGAAGGAAGTCCATGTCCCGGTGGTTTGCTGAACTGGGTCCGTTGCGCCTCATGCTGGCCCTCCTGGTGCTCCTGGTGGTGCTCCTGGCCCCGGCATCGTTTGGAGAGACGCGGCTCGACTGGCCCATGGTGATGCCCACGGTCGTGGCGCCTGCAGTGGCGCCCATTCTGTTCTTCGTGCTGATGCTGGACATCCTGATGACCCGGGTGTTGATGTCCAGTGCCGATGCACCGGGCCGTGCGCGGCTGCGTCGGGCCTTTTGGTTCGATCTCGGGGTCACGGTTCTGTTGGTGGCGGCTTGGGGGCCGTTCTTCATGCGCCTGGCGGGGGCCCTGTGAGCGAGCCTCTGGCGGTGGTGGTCGATGGTGAGCGGGTGCTGAGCTACGATCGCACCCATGGGCTCCGTCCACATCAGCTGGCATCGTTGCAAGCCATGGATCGCAGGCTCGACGAAGGCTTCGTGTTGGCCGGGCGCCGGATCGAGTCTCCCGATCCCGTGGCGCGCGGCCAGTTCGTGGCCCTCACCCTGCTGAGGGCCCTGGAACGAGGCGACGATGCACGGGCCGCTGCCTGCACCGCTTGGCTGGCCACCCGTTTCCCGGAGCTGCAGCAGTTGCGCATTGCGCGCAACCCCGAACGCGGCCCCACCGTGGAGTTCGTCTTCGACCGCCCCTACGTGTCCGAGACGACGGTCCGTTTCACGCCCCGCCCGGACGGAACCTCCTGACACCGGCACACACGGGCCGCCCCGAATCGTATAATGATGCCATGAAGGTGTTTCGGCCATGGGGTGAGTGGTGTACGGCCGCCGGGTTGTGGCTGCTGATGAGCATGCCGGCGGGGGCTGCGGTAGTCGGCGTGCGCGTGATGGATGCCGTCACGGGCAAGCCCGTGGAGGACGCGGCGGTATGTGTGGGTACGCCGGCCGAACCCGGCCAGTTCGGGGCGGTACGGACCGGCCCGGACGGACGCGTACAGTTCGCGGACATCCCGTATGCCCCGCTGCAGGTGACGGTCTCACGGGCCGGGTACCGGGGGGTGCGTGAGCGGTATCCCCCGGCGGATTTCGACCGCGTGCTGCAGGTCCGCCTGCATCCCGGGGGACTCGGCCCGCAGTGTCGGGCGTCGGTGCGGTATGCTCCGCCGCCCGCGCGTAAGCCGGGGCTCGCGGTGGACATCCTGGCCGGCCCCACCCCGGTGACGCACGAGGTCCAGCTGCGCATTCGCGTCCAAGGCAAGGCCACGCACTATCGCATCAGCGAAGACCCGGATTTTCGCGGGGCCGCATGGCTGCCTTACACCAAGGCCCCGGTGACCTTTCGGCTGTCCCCATCGCGCGGTGACAAGACCCTGTACGTCCAGGTGCGTCTGCAGCGCAAGATCGGCGAAGGCACGGTAGAGATCGACTCCGAGGTGATCAGGGTGCCCGTCCACGATACGGGCTCGTGACAGGCAGGACCGTTGTACGCCTTACACCGAGCGTTTCCTCCGCGGGGTCACGCCCCGAAGGTCGGTTGACGTCGCGCCGTGAAGCTTCGCACCCAGATCGGCGTGATGCTGGTCCTGTTCGGCGTCGCCCCGTTGCTGCTCGCCTTGGCCATCAACCTGCCCTTCGTCCTGGAGCAGCTTCAGGTCTTCTACCACAAGGCCTATCTACAGACTCTACGCGCCGATTTCAGCGACCTGGATCAGCATCTGGCCAGTCGGCGCGAGACGGCCA
>JALVEU010000318.1 GCA_027030565.1 Gammaproteobacteria bacterium
GATCAGATCCACACCCGCTTCGGCAAGCAGCGCCTTGCCCGCCTCCACGTTGGTCCCCTCCAGGCGCACCACCACTGGAACGCCCACGTGCACCTCCTCCATGGCCTGGAGAATGCCCCGGGCGATGAGATCGCAGCGCACGATCCCGCCGAAGATGTTCACCAGGATGGCGCGGACCTTGTCGTCGGAGAGGATGAGTTTGAACGCCTCGGCCACCCGCTCGGCGGTGGTGCCGCCGCCCACATCCAGGAAGTTGGCCGGCTCGCCGCCATGGAGTTTGATGAGATCCATGGTGGCCATGGCCAGACCCGCCCCATTGACCATGCAGCCGATGTCTCCATCCAGGCGAATGTAGTTGAGACCGTGTTCGCGTGCCTCGGCCTCGGCCGGATCCTCCTGGGATACGTCACGCAGCTCGGCCAGGTCCGGGTGACGGTACAGGGCGTTGTCGTCCAGGTTGACCTTGGCGTCTAGGGCGAGCAGTCCGTGTTCGGCCGTCAGGGCCAGCGGATTGATCTCCACGAGGCTTGCATCGGATTGCACGAACAGCCGGTACAGTCCGAGCAGCGCCCTGGAGAAGGTCTTGAGGGCGGCCTTGTCCAGGCCCAGGGCGAAGCCCAGCTTGCGGACCTGGTAAGGTTGCAGTCCCACGATCGGTTCCACCGTCTCCGTCAGGATGCGCTCCGGTGCTTGGGTGGCCACCTGTTCGATGTCCATGCCGCCGGCGGCGGAGGCCACCACCGAGACCCGGCGTCGGGTTCGATCCACGAGCATGCCCACGTAGAACTCCCGGACCACGCGCGAGCGGGGCTCCACCAAGAGGGCGTTGACGGGCAGCGCACGCCCCCCGCTCTGATGGGTGGCCAGGGCAGAGCCCAGCAGCGCGTCCACCACCTCGCGCAGCGCGGTTTCCCCCTCCACCACCACGACACCGCCCGCCTTGCCCCGGCCCCCGGCATGCACCTGGGCCTTGACCACCCAGGGGCCGGGGCCCAGCCGGGCCGTCACCTGACCGATGTCTTCAGCGCGCTCCAGCAGCACGCCCTCCGGTACGGGGACGCCGTGCGTGCGGAACAACGATTTGGCCTGATATTCGTGCAGGTTCATCTGGAAGCCCCCAGCCAGCGCGCACACTCCGGCACAAGGCGCCTACTATATACCTGGACTGATCGGGTTTTCAGCCTGCCATGACCCTGCTTTCGAGCCACGCGCCACCGGCTGCCACACCATCCACCGCGGTACCCCCCTCCGCCCAGGAACGCACCCTGCTCATCGTGTTCGCAGGATACCGCGCTTTGGTAGCGATGATCCTGCTCGGCCTGTTCTTGATGGAGCGGCCCCATTACCTGGGGGCATGGCACCCCAGGTTGTTCCTCGCCTCCAGCCTGGCCTACATCGCCATCGCGCTTGGCTTGGTGGTGGCGGCGGTCTTGGATCGTGCTCGCCGGCGTTGGCAGGTGTATCTGGGGGTGGTGACGGACCTCACCGTCATCGGTTGCCTCACGTTCGCCAGTGGCGGGGCCGCCTCCGGGCTCGGGCTGCTCATGTTGGCGCCGGTCGCTGGCGCAGGCTTGTTGATTCCGGGACGGCACAGCCTGTTCTTCGCGGCCCTGGGCACGCTTCTGCTCCTGGGTTTCGAGGCCTATGGTCGGTGGTATGCGCCCAACCACGGTACGGCATTCAGTCAGGCCGGCATCGTGGGTGCAGTGCTGTTCGCCGTGGCACTGCTGGCCTCTGGGCTGGCCGAACGCGCCCGACGCAGCGAGGTGCTTGCCTCAGAACGCGGCGCAGACCTTGAGCACCTCTCCCAGCTCAGTCAGGAAGTGGTGGACCAGATGTCCCAGGGCGTGATCGTGGTGGACGCGGACGAACGCATCCGCCTCATGAACCAGGCCGCATGGCAGCTGCTGGACGCGGACCTGGACGAG
>JALVEU010000319.1 GCA_027030565.1 Gammaproteobacteria bacterium
GGAGTGCATCGCGCCGCATGTGCGCCGCACGCCGGTGGAGCGCTCCAGCTCGCTGGACGCACTGGCCGACGCGCGACTCTACTTCAAGTGCGAGCCTCTGCAGCGCACCGGCTCGTTCAAGCTGCGCGGCGCTCTGCACGCAGTGCTGGGTTTGAGCCCGGAAGCGGCTTCGCGCGGCGTGGCGGCACACTCCTCGGGCAACCATGCCCTGGCATTGGCCCATGCGGCGCGGCTGCGCGGCATCGTCTGCAGCGTGGTGATGCCACGCGATGCCGCGGCACCCAAGCGGGCCGGTGTCGCGCGCCTGGGCGCGCGGATCGTCCCCTGCGGGCCCGGACAGCGGGCCCGCGAACAGGCCCTGGAGGCGCTGCTTCGGCGCACCGGCGCCACGGAGATCCATCCCCATGAACATCCGGCCGTAATCGCAGGGCAGGGGACCGCCTGTCTGGAGCTCCTGGAGCAGGTGGAGGAGCGGTTGGATGCCGTAGTGGTCCCGGTGGGAGGTGGCGGCCTGCTGGCGGGCACCGTACTGGCTGCCCGGCTGTGGGGCGACGTCCAGGTGTACGGGGCGGAGCCCGCCGTTGTGGACGATGCGGCCCGCTCCCTCGCCGCCGGGGCCCTGCAGCCGCCACCTGTGGCGACTTCGGTGGCGGACGGCCTGCTCACCGGGCTGGGCCGTCGGGCGTGGGCGGTGCTGCGAGAAGGGACCACGGGCATCCTCACCGTGGACGAACGGCGGATCCTGGAGGCCATGCGGCTGGTGTGGGAGCGGCTGAAGCTCGTGGTGGAGCCATCGGCGGCGGTGCCTTTGGCGGCGGTACTCGCCCACCGGGCGCAGTTCCAGGGTCGACGCGTGGGCATCGTCC
The DNA here is from genome assembly GCA_027030565.1 of Gammaproteobacteria bacterium. Taxonomy (GTDB): domain Bacteria; phylum Pseudomonadota; class Gammaproteobacteria; order JAJDOJ01; family JAJDOJ01; genus JALVEU01. The sequence continues at coordinate 867 of JALVEU010000319.1, forward strand.
TCACCGGCGGCAATGTGGATCTCGGCCGGAACTGGGCTGCACTCTGGGCGGGACCGGCCGGCAGGGCCGGGGCAGGGGGCGATCGATGAATCCCTGCCTCGTGGTGTCGAAGGACGGAGGCGCTGGGCAGTCGGGGGCACGGCGGCCATGACCGCTCGTATGGATTGGGCGCGCCTGCTGTCCACCCGCCGCCTCGGGCGGGCACGTACGCGGCCTCCGGTCCAGGTAGCCCCACGCACCGAGTTTGCCCGCGACTATGATCGGGTGATCTTCTCCTCGGCCTTTCGCAGGCTCCAGGACAAGACCCAGGTCTTTCCCCTGGCCAAGAGCGACTATGTACGCACGCGCCTCACCCACAGCCTTGAGGTGGCGAGCGTGGGGCGCTCTCTGGGCATGCTCGCCGCCGAGCGAGTGCTCGATCTGGAGCCGGAGTTGGTCGGTACCGTCGTCCCCCAGGACGTGGGCACTCTGGTCGCGGCGGCCTGCCTGGCACACGACATCGGCAACCCGCCCTTCGGTCATGCTGGCGAAGACGCCATCCGCGCCTGGTTCGCCCGCTGGTCCGGTCTGGAGGCCTTGGACGACTGGGAGCGCGCGGACCTGTTGGCGTTCGAGGGCAACGCCCAGGGACTGCGTACGCTCTGTGTGCTGCAGAACCCCGGAGAGCCGGGGGGTATGCAGATGACCTGTGCCATGCTCGCCACTCAGGCCAAGTATCCCCGTGCGGCATTGGCCGACGAGGCCCAGTGTCACGGGGTGAGCGGCCGCAAGTTTGGATTCTTCCGCTCCGAGGCGGCCGTGTTCCAGGAGATCGCGCAGGAGGTGGGCTTGCTGGCCAAGCCGGGCAAGGGTCCCGCCTGGCACCGGCACCCTTTGGCCTTCCTGGTCGAGGCGGCCGATGATATCTGCTACCACGTGATCGACATCGAGGACGGGTTCAAGACCGGGGTGATCCCCTACGAGCAGCTGGAGGCCCTGCACCGGCCCTTCTTGGAGCCGCGCCACCTGCGCCGGGCGGCCCGGTTTCCCGACGACTCCAGGCGGGCAGGCTACTTT
>JALVEU010000320.1 GCA_027030565.1 Gammaproteobacteria bacterium
CACCGTCCTGACCGCCTTGCGTGCCTCGGCCTGGCTGCGCAGGCTCGGAATCGAGCACCAGGCGCTCCTGCTCTGCGCCGGGCAGGCGGCGGCCCGGCCACTGGAGGCCATGGCGCAGGCCCTGGACGTGCCGATCCACGACTCGACGCGCCTGGTCCCCCGGGAGCAGGCCTGTCTCCGCGCCCTGGCCGACGCATACGTGGGCACGGCACCCTCCCCTGCCCCTCGCTCAAACCCCGCCAAGACCGCGGATGTCCTGCCCGCTCCTGCGGTCTCACAGCCGCACACACCGGGCGCGGGGCGCGCCGCAGGGGCGGAAGAGCGCCCCGGGGAACTGCGCTTCGACAACGGCATCGGCGGTTTCACGCCGGACGGTCGTAGGTACTGCCTGCGTGTGGACGGCGCCCGGGACCGCCTGCCGCCCCAGCCCTGGTGCAACGTGGTCGCCAACCCCAGAGCGGGTTTCATCGCCACTGAGCGCGGCGCCGGCAATACCTGGGCGCTGAACAGCCGCCAGTATCGCATCACGCCCTGGAGCAACGATCCGGTCTGCGATCCCCATGGCGAGGCGTTCTACCTGCGCGACGAAGACACGGGCGAGGTCTGGTCTCCCATGCCCGGCCCCATACCGCCTGACTGCTCCACACGGGTCATCCACGGTTTCGGTTTCACGCGCTATGTACAGCACTGTCGGGGCCTGGCCCAGGAGACCCTGCAGTTCATGGCCAGGGAAGCCGCGTTGAAATGCACGCACATCCGCCTGCGCAACGACTCGTCCCGGCCACGCCGCATTCGCCTGCTGGGTTACGCCCAGCTGGTGCTCGGCGTGCTGCCGGCCGAGACACGCCGCTCGATACACACCGCATGGGATGTGGCCTCCGGCAGCCTGCTGGCTCGGAACCCGGAGAGCGACGGGTTCGGTGACCAGGTGGTCGGCTGCCGCTGGCTGGCCACCCGACCCGCCATGGAGGACTCCTTCACCACCTCGCGCCTGGGGTTCATCGGCCGCCACCGCGACAGCCGCATGCCCCTGGCGGTCGAGAGCGGACGGCCGCTGGACGGCTGGACGGGGACCGGGCTGGATCCCTGCTTCGCAGTGTCGGCGTGCTTCTCCTTGGAGCCCGGGGCGGCGCTGGACTGGGTTCTGATGCTCGGCGCCGCCCCCGGCCGGGAACCGTTACTGGCCATGCTCGACGCATACGCCGATCCCACGGATCCGGTGGGCGGGGTGTCGCGGGAGCTTGCCGCAGTCCGGCAACACTGGGAGCTGCACACCCGCGCCCTGCAGATCCAGACCCCGTCCCCGGCCCTGGACACCCTGTTCAACGGCTGGGCGCTCTATCAGAACCTCTCCTGCCGAATGTTCGGCCGCTCGGCCTTCTATCAGTCCGGCGGCGCATATGGATTCCGTGACCAGCTCCAGGATGCGGGCGCACTGGTCTACGTGCGACCGGATCTCACCCGCCGGCAGATCCTCCTGCACGCGGCCCACCAGTTCGCGGAAGGTGACGTGCTCCACTGGTGGCATCCCCCCACCGACCGGGGCATCCGCACCCGGTTTTCCGACGACCTCCTTTGGTTGCCCTATGCCACCGCCGACTACGTGGCACACACCGGGGACCGCGCCGTCTTGGACGAGCCCGTGCCCTTTCTCCGGGCGCGAGCCCTGCGCCCGGACGAGGACGAGGCCTACCTCGCACCCGAGGACTCCGGTGAACTCGCCAGCCTCTATGAACACTGCTGTCGCGCCTTGGATCGCTCGCTCACCCACGGCCCGCACGGGCTTCCACTCATGGGTACCGGAGACTGGAACGACGGCATGAATCGTGTGGGCCGTCGGGGACGCGGCGAGAGCGTGTGGCTCGGCTTCTTCCTCTTCTACATCCTGGGGCGTTTCCTGCCGCTGTGTGAG
>JALVEU010000321.1 GCA_027030565.1 Gammaproteobacteria bacterium
ACAGATAGCGATAGGTCCCGTTGGCGCCGGTGGGCGGGTTGTTGAACACCGAGCGCAGCGCGCTGTCGATGGTGAGCAGACTGTTGTCGCCGGACAGTTGTGATGAGCGCAGCTCGCCCATCAGGTCCTGCAGGTCGTTGTACGCATCCACGAACGCCTGCACCTTTTCGCGCACCGCGGCCCGGTCGCGCTCAACGGTGATGGTGTGGACGTTGCCAGGGTCTGCACTGACCAGCTGCAAGGTCACCCCCTGGACGGCATCGGTGACGGTATTGGAAGACCGGGTGACCGTGTAGGTGCCGTCGATGCGCAGCTCGGCGTCCTCGGCGGCCACGATGGTGGAGAAGCCGAACGGGTCGGCGATGGTCCCACCTCCGGAGTCCGTGAACGCCACGTTGACAGCATTGGCGGTGCCGGACTGGGTCGCCGTCAGCGTCAGGTGATAGGTGGTGTCGTCCACCTTCACCACACTGGCCGTGACCCCGGTGTTGTCTCCTGCGTCGTTGATGGCGTCGCGGATCTGGTAGAGGGTCTTGCCCCCGTACTCGACCTCGAAGGCGGCGCCGTTCACGGTCAAGGTCATGCGATCCCCGGCGCTGCCCACGGTGGTGGTGTCCGCATCGCCGAAGGCGGTAGAGCCCAGTTTGTGGGACTGAGCCAGACGCAGCACCTCCACGGTGTAGCTGCCGGTTCCCGCACTCCCGCTGGCCTGGGCCGTGAGCACGTCTTCTGCACTGCTGCTCACGCTGAACAGGTCGAAGGCGTCCAGCGAGGCCAGGTCCCTGGCCGCGGACTGAAAGTCGGACAGCGCGCTCTTCAGGCGTCCGTAGGCGCTGAGCTGGGCCTCCAAGTCGCTGCGGTCACGCTGCAACGCGCGCAGCGGTTCGCTCTCCACCTCCATCAACTGCTTGACGATGGAGTTCACGTCCAGGCCCGAACCCACACCCGGTGAGCTGATCGTCGGCACGTCGCTACCTCACAGTCGCGTAGAATCCCGATACACCCGCGGGGGACGATCCCGCAGGATCCCAACAAGCAAGAGCGGTACCAGATCAGGCCCGCTCCTGGAGCAGCACCCCGTCGGTCAGCGCCCGCAGCCGCCGGGAGACCTCCACGATCTCCTCCGGAGGGATCTGCCGGATGACCTCGTTGGTCTCCCGGTCCACCACCCGAACGATGGTCTCCCCGCTCTGCCGATCGACCTGGAACTGGAGCTCCCTGCGCACGGTCTGGACGAAGTCCTGGATCCGTGTGACCGCATCGTCGAGCTCCCTCTGATCGACGGTGCCCTGCCGATTCTCCCGGTCCGGCCGGCCGATGCTTGCCGCCAGCGGCACCACGCCGGCAAGTGTCGGCCGCGCGGCACTAGCCTCGTCGGGTGCACTGGGCGGGGGCTGGGACTGGCCGTCGCCCGCGGTTCCGGCGTTCCTGACCACGGTCAAGGGTGTTTCGATGGCCATCGTACTTCCCCTTCCTTGTGAGCTCGTCTCGAGCGGTACCGCCCGCCCCGTCTAAGGGGGACGGGCGGTACCACCGGCCGCGGTTACTGCAGGAGGGCCAGCGCGCCCTGCGGCAACGAGTTGGCCTGGCTGACCATGGCCACACCCGCCTGCTGGAGGATCTGGGCACGAGTCAGGCGTGCAGTCTCCGCGGCGAAGTCGGTGTCCTGGATGCGGCTGCGTGCCGCGGTCAGGTTCTCCGCGTAGTTCTGCAGATTGGCGATCACCGCCTCGAAACGGTTCTGCACCGCACCGAAGGTCGCCCGATTGGAGGCCACCGTCGTGATGTCGCTGTCGATGCTGCTCAGCGCGGCCGATGCGGCGGCGGAAGTCGACACGTCGATGGTGCCGGTGGCCGAGAGCGAGGAGTTGTAGGCGTTCAGCCCGGTGAGGTTCGCACCGGTGAAGGTGACCTGGTTGTCGGCCTGGCCGTCCATGCCCACCTGGAAGGTCAGGGAGGTGGAGCCGCTCAGCAGCTTCTGACCGTTGAACTCGGTGGTCTGCACGATGCGCGAGATCTCCTGGGTGAGCTCGTTGACCTCCTTCTGCAGGCCCGTGCGGTCCTCCACGGTGGAGTTGGCGGCCTGCACGGCGATCTCGCGGATCCGCTGCAGGTTGTTGCCGATCTGGGCCAGGGCGCCCTCGGCGGTCTGAGCCAGAGAGATGCCATCGGCGGCATTACGGCTGGCCTGGTTCAAACCCCGGATGTCGGCCGTCATCTGCTCGACGGCGTACATACCGGCGGCGTCGTCCTTGGCGCTGTTGATCCGCAGTCCCGAAGACAACCGCTGCACGGACAGGGCCAGATCATTTTGGGTCTTGGAAAGGTTGCGCTGGGCATTCAGCGACATGATGTTGGTGTTGATGACCATTGCCATGGGTGGTTCCTCCGTTGATTTGGCCACTAAGGCTGTGCGGTGGGGGACTCTTCCCTGCGGACATCCTTGCGGACACCACCGCTTCACCCTATGTATCGGCCGCGGCGCCGAAAGCTTTAGGCGCCGGGAGGAGACCGTTGGTCGGGCGTCTGGGCCCGTCCATGGGCCGCCGGCATTCGCGTCAAGCCGGATGCGCCCTCGGTAGGCAGGGGGCAGACGCGCGTCCGGTCCCGGGCGCGCCAGGAGGACGCATCAGGAGCCGCCCGCCGCCAGGCGCGTCTGCGCCGTGTGCGGCTGCGTGTCCTCGCGGCCGGTGGTGGCCACTGGCCCCACCAAGGCGTGGACCCAGGCCTCCAGGCGATCCTCCAGCATCCAGCCGTTGCGCACCCAGTCCTGGAGGGCGCGCCCCTCTGCTCTTGCGGCCTCGGGATCGTGGATGCGTTCGCGCAGCGCCTCGATCCAGCGCCTCGGGTCGTTGGGCACGCGGGTCACCGGCGCGCCCTGGTACGGCAGGATGTCGGTGCAGACCACGGGCCAGCCGAAATAGCCGTACTCGAGGATCCGCAGATTGCTCTTGGCCTCGTTGAAGGGATTGAGCTCCAGGGGCGCCACGGCCAGATCCAGGTCCAGGCCGGCCAGCTTCGCCACGTAGTCCTCGTAGCCGACCTCGAACGCATGGACCTCCGCGGCATAGGGGCGCAACGCCTCCGGACACATGCCGAAGAAGACCCAGTCCACCTCCCCGGCGGTGGCCTCCACCACCGGCACCATGAGCTCCAGATCGCCCTGATGCTGCTGGGCCCCCGCCCAGCCCACACGCGGGCGCGCATGTTCCCGCCTGCGAGGCTCGTGACGACCCCAGATGTCCCGCTCCAGATAGTTGGGGATCACCCGCACGTCGTCGATCATGGCAGCACAGAGCTCGGCCAGCGGTGTGGTGGTGACCACGGCCCGGTGGCAGTGCCGCAGGGCCGCGCGCAGGCGGCGGCGTGCGTCCCGGAAGCTGCCCGTGAAGCGCCGATAGGCACTGCTCTTCTCGGGTACTGCGGTGACCAGGTCGTCCAGACCGTACACCAACTCCAGATCCAAGAGCTCCCGGGCGCGTTCCAGGAGCGCCAGCTCCACATCGGCCAAGGCCGCATGGACCAGAAGCGTGTCGGCCCTAGCGCGCAGCAGCTCGCCCAGGGTGGGGACGCGCGTGTGCAGATAGCGCTTGGACTGCACCACGTCGGTCTGCGCGTGGCCGGCGCGGCTCAGCGCCCGGAGGGGGTGGATCACGCGATATTCGCCGCTGCCGCCGCCTGAGGCGACGCCCAGGATGCGCGGCCGGTCGTGGAAGTTGGGATCCCAGTTGATCACCACCTCGGACTCGACGGAGGCCTCCCGGCGCTGCAGGCTCAAGTGCCGGTTGTAGGCGGGGTCCTCGGCGAGCCGTTGCCGCCAGCGTGCCACCAGGGCACGGTCTTCACGCCGCGCCTCAATGGCGCGCTGGGCAGCGCCCGACGGATCCCCCACCACTTCGCTCAGGCTGGCGCTGCCGTGGTGCACCAGCGTGGCATGTGGGGTCCACACCACCCGGTAGCCCATCTCGCCGAGCTTCAGGCAGAGGTCCACGTCGTTGTAGAGCACGGCGAAGTGCTCCTCGTCCATGCCGCCGGCCTGGCGGTAGAGATCCGCGCGCACCAGCAGGCACGCCCCGGTGACCGCCGAGAGCTCTTGCGCCACCTGCGCCCGGCCGAGATAACCGGGATCGTCCAGTTCCAACAGCCCCAGATAGGGGTGATCGGCCAGCCGCGCCTGGCCCATGCCCAGGACGACACCCGCATGCTGCAACCTGCCGGTCTCCGGGTAGACCAGGCGTGCACCCACCGCGCCCACGTCCGGGCGCTGGGCATGGGCCATGAGTTCGTCCAGCCATTCGGCCTGGACGATCTGCGTGTCGTTGTTGAGGAACAAGAGATAGGCCCCACGCGCGTGGCGCGCCGCCAGATTGCTCTGTGCGGCATAGTTGAAGGGCCGTGGATAGCGAATCACCGAGACCCGCTCCGGAAAACGCGACTCGAGGGCGGCGAGATAGGCGAGCGTGTCCGGGTCCTCGCTCTGGTTGTCCACCACGATGAGCTCGAACGGCGCATAGCGCGTCTTGCTGAACAGACTCTCCACACAGGGCTCGAGGTATTCCAGCTTGTCGCGGGTGTGCACCACGACACTCACCAGGGGCGCACCGGGATGCCGGTAGCGCACGTGCTGGGTACCCGGCAGCAGGCCGGGCTCCACGGTGGCGTCGATCCGGCAGCGCCGCAGATGGGCCTCCACCACCGCCCGGCCGGCCTCCCCGGACACCGGTGCCGGGCCTTGGGCCGGCTCGTGGTACAACACGTCGGCGATGTGACCCATGGCCGCGTCCCCGAAGGATTCCCAGACCCTGAAGGCGAGTTCCCAGGCGGCCGCCTCCCCGCCCTCGGGGTAGCCGCCGCAGGTCCAGAGCGCGTCGCTGCGCACCAGGGCGAACGGCCCCATGTAGGGCATGGCCCGCAGCAGATCCAGATTGAAGTCCGGACGGAAGCGCGGGTCGCAGCGCTCTCCCCGCTCGTCGAGGCGGTCGGAGTCGGTGTAGATGAAGCACCAGTCGGGCCGGATCTGGACGTAGTCGCCGCACTTGATGAGCAGCTCCGGGGCGAGCCGCAGCCCCGGCGGGATCCACGCCACCCAGTCGGCCCCGGTCTCCGCCACTGCCAGATTGACGGCGGCGGCGGGATCGGCCTCCGGATCGACCTCGATCCACTCCAGGTTGGGCAGCTCCTCGAAGGCCGGCTGCGGACACGGCTGGGGCGAGACCACGGTCAGACCCCAGTGCGGATACAGTTGGATCGACAGGCTGTCCAGGGTGTCGGCCAGGAGCGTCTCCTCCCCCGGCAGGACCTGCATCACCAGATGGAAGGCGGGGCGCTGGCGCCAGCGCAGCATCATGCGTTCGGCGAACAGTTCCCCCTCGATGACCTCCAGGGAATGCTTGCGGCGCCACAGCGCATAGTCCTCCTCCACCACGGGTTGCAGGGCACCGTGCAGGGCCGCGGCGGCATCGGAGGCCGTGCCGGAGGTCGGGTCCACCTCCTGCCAGGCGGTCTCCCGCCAGTGACTTTCGCCCGTGGGGCGCCAGTGCAGGTGCCGATCCCAATGCTCGGGATCGTGGAGGCCGAGTCGTGCCGCTCGCGCCCGCAGCGCCTCCCAGGAGGCCTCGACCCGGCCCTGCACCTCGGGGGCACGCTGGTGCTGGGCCTCGTGGACGCGAAAGGCGCTCAACGCCTCGGTGAGATACACACACTCGCCCTGCCCCAACAGGCGCACCCACAGAGCGAGGTCGCCGATCCCGGGGGTGGGTTCGCCGTCCAGGCTCAGCGCATAGGGACGGACACCGGCCACGTCCGCGCGCCGGAACAGCACCGTCGAGGGTTCCCCCAGCAGGTTGCGCCCCACGGTGAGCAGGCCTTCGGCCAGACTGCGCCCCTCCAGCACGGCATCGGCGGGCAGCATCAGTCCGACCTCGTCGATGCGCCGGCCCTCGGCGTCGATGATCTCCCGCCGCGAGGCGGCCAGCCGCGCCCCCGGCTCGGCGAGCAGGGCACCGAGCAACCGTTCCACACATCGGGGCGCCAGCCGGTCGTCGTCGTTCAGGAACTTGACGAACGTGCCCCGGGCCAACTCCAGGCAACGCATGTAGTTGCCGCGGGCGCCCAGGCGCTGCGGGTTGCGCTCATAGCGCAGCCGGGGATCGTCCAGCGCGTGGCTGATGCGGGCGATCTCTTCGCCCCCGCTGTCGTCGCAGACCACGATCTCGATGTTTCGGTAGGTCTGCGCGCACGCGCTGCGCAGGGCCTCCTCGAACCAGGTGGACTTGTACGCGGGGATCAGCACACTGACCAGGGGCTCCGTTTCGGACTCCGGCAGGCCCCGCCGCTTGGCGCCGAGCACCACCGCATCCCCATCGGGCTCCAGGCCGAGGGCGGCGGCCCAGGCCGGGCGCGTCGGATCCGTGTCGAAGCCCGCAAGTACCAGGGTCTCGCGCAGCTCCGCCTCGGTGAAGAACCACTGCCAGCCCGCCTCGAAGGCCAGGCGGTTCACCGCCGACCAGTGTCCGGCATCCCGGGTGCCGGCGGCCGCCTCGGGGTCCGGGACCGAGACCACCAGTTCACCCCCGGGACGCAGGATGCGCCGGCACTCGCGCAGGAACACCAGCCCCTGGCGCCGCCCCAGGCGGTGGAGGCAGTCGGCCACCACGAGGCGCTCGGCCGAGGCATCGGCCTGGGGCAGGCGGGCCGTGCGTTCCTCCCAGGTCTGCGGATCCGTGCCGAGGTCGAAGTGGGTGAAGCCGTCCAGGTTCAGGCGGCCGATGGCGAAGCTAATGCGGTGCATGGACATGTCGGATGGCTCCTTGGCCGGGTCGGGCCGATGTGCGCAGCGGGCGCAGGCGCCGGCGGATGGCGCCGGCCTCGCGGTGTACCAAATGCAGCAGCTCGGCGATGCGTTCGATGCCTTGGGTATCCAGCTGCTCGCCGTTGGGAAACACCAGCACACGGCGCAGCAGGCGTTCCGTGTGCGGGAGGAGCAGGTGCGCGTGGGGAAACAGGGAACGGTAGGGTTCCATGCGGTGCACACCGGGATAGAAGTAACGTCGAGCGAGGACGTTCTCCGCGCGCAGCAGCTCGAGCAGCTCGTCTCGCGCGAGCCCGAAACGCTCGGCGTCCACCTCCGCCACCACATAGTGATAGTTGGCCCGCTCACCCGGGGGCACGTCCAGGATCCGCAGCCCCGGCAGGCCGGTGAGTTCCCGGCGATAGGCCCGATGACGGCTGCGGTTGCCGGCGACGAAGGCGTCGAAGGATTCCAGCGACGTCAGGCCCATGGCCGCGGCCATCTCCGACATCTTGCCGTTGGTGCCGATGTGGATCACCCGATCCTGGCCGGCGAAGCCGAAGTTCTGCATCAGGCGGACCTTCTCGGCCAGGGCGTCGTCGTTGGTGAGCACCGCACCGCCCTCGAAGGCGTTGAGCACCTTCGTGGCATGGAAGCTCAGCACCTCCGCGTCGCCGAATCCGCCCAGCATCCGTCCCCGGTAGCTGCAGCCGAAGGCATGGGCGGCATCGAAGACCAGGCGCAGCCCGTGGGCCCTGGCCACCGCCTGCAGTCCGTCCACGTCGCAGGCCCGACCCCAGAGGTGGACACCGACGATACCGGTGGTGCGCGGGGTGACGAGCCGCTCCACCTGGCGCGGGTCCAGGGTCTGGGTGCGGGGGTCGATGTCGCAGAACACCGGCGTGATCCGCTGCCACTGCAGCGCGTGGGCGGTG
>JALVEU010000322.1 GCA_027030565.1 Gammaproteobacteria bacterium
GGCGGTGGCCAGCACCTCGTCTCCCGCCAACAGGTCCGGCCAGTCCTTGATACCCTTGTTGGTGGTGATCAGGAGGGAGCCGCGGCCATAGCGGTAACTGACCAGGCGGAAGAACAGGCTGGCCGCCTGCCGGTCCAGGGGCTCGAAGCCCATCTCGTCGATGATCAGCAGGGCCACGTTCAAGTACTTGCGCCGGCGCAGCCTGGCCGGGGGCAGGTCGGCATCCCGTTTCAGGGCCGCGATCAGCTCTTCCAGTCGCTGGAACAGGACCGAGAAGCCGTTTTCCACGGCCTTGACGCCGAGCGCGATGGCCAGGTGGGTCTTGCCCACGCCCGGCGGGCCCTGGATCAGCAGGGTCTCCCGGGCACGCAGCCAGGCGCAGGTGGCCAGGGTCTCGATCTGGGCACGTTCGATGGCAGGCTGGAAGCCGAAGTCGAAGTTGCCCAGGGTCTGGCCGGTGGGAAGGCCCGAGAGCCGCAGCGAAGTGCCGATGCGGCGCTGCTCGCGCTCGCCGAGCTCGTCCTCCAGCAGGCGGTCGAGGAAGCGGTGCGGCGCGAGGTTGTCCTTGCTGGCCTGCTCCAGCCGCTCGCCCAGGCGTTCGGCGGCATGCCCCAGGCCGACCCGTTGCAGGCGCTCGATGGTGGCGTCCAGGTCGACCTTGGGCCGTGGGCGGGCGCTCATCGGGCCACCTCCGCCAGGGCTGCATACAGGTCCAGCGGGCGGCGCTCCGGGGCGAGCGCGGCCAGCTGCTGCAAGCGGGCGCCCATCCGCCCCAGTGGCGGCGGGGCGAGGACAGTGTCGGTTGCGGGCCCTTCGAAGTGGGCCGGGTCCAGCACCAGCCGGGGCTCGGTGTGTCGGGGATGTACGGCCACCACCTGGCCGTCGGCCAGGATCTGGATGGTATCGGCGCAGCCGCGCACCTCCACCCGCTGGCCGACGTACCGGAACGGCACCGAGTAACTGCGATGCTCGAACGCCACCAGGCAGTCTTCCCCCACCCGGCGGGAGCCCACCCGGTCGAACGGCTCCGGCAGCACCGGCACCGGCGCCAGCCAGGCCAGCTCACGCTGCCAGGCTGTCTCCACGTCGGTGCCGGTGGCCGGGCAGACCCGGCGCCGGGCCAGCTGCCGGAGCCGGTCGTCGGTGACCGCCTGCAGCTCGGCCAGGCTCTCCCAGTGGCGCCGGTAGGGGTCCAGACCCGAGCGGTGGTCGCGGATGCGGCGTTCCACCTTGCCCTTGGCCTGGGGCGCCCGGGGCGGGCAGGCGTCGATGTGGAAGCGGACCACCCGGGCATAGGCCCGGTATGCCGGGTGAAGCACGCCCCAGGCCCCGGCCCCGCGCACCACGGCCGTCTTCTCGTTGTCGACCCGCACACTGGCCGGGATCCCGCCCAGGCGCCGGAACGCCTCGTTGTGGACCGAGAGCCAGGCCAGCGCGTGCTTGCGGGTCGACCACACCACCACCGGGTAGCGCGACCACGACAGCTGCATCTCGAAGGCCAGCAGATCCTGCTGTCGGCCACCGACCCACACCCGTCGGAACACCGCCCAGTCGGCCTGGGCCTGGGCGCCCGGCGGCGTCTCCACCCGGCGTCGGGCCCGCCTGGGCGGCGGCGGATAGGCGCCCCGAACGTACCGCTGCAACGAGCGCAGGCTGCCCGGGTACCCCTGCTCTGTCACCAGCCAGGTGTGCAGCTCGGCCACGTTGTCCGGCGCGGCCTCGCCCCGGGCGGCCAGCCAGGCGTCGATGGCGGGCTGGTAGGCGGCCGCCTTGCGCACCTGGCGGCTGCGGCCATCCACTGCCTCCGCCGCTTGGCGGCGCCGGTGGTAGCGCACACAGCCCTCGCTGACACCCAGCAGCCGGGCCACCGCCCGGTTGGAAACCCCTTTCTCCGTCAATACCTTG
>JALVEU010000323.1 GCA_027030565.1 Gammaproteobacteria bacterium
CGTCGAACGGGTCGCAACTGCCCTTGCTGGGCGTGGCGTCGATGAACGTGAAACTGCGTCCGGCCGGCACCGTGAACACGTCGTCGAGCACCACATTGGCGGCAGTGGAGGGGCCGTTGTTGCGCAGGCTGATGACGTAGACCGCCTGGACGCCGGCACGCACCGGGTTGGGCTGCACGCTCTTGCCGGTGACTTCCAGATCGGTCACCGGCTCGATGGTGAGTGGCACACTGCCCCGGTTGTTGCTGCGGTCCGGATCGCCCACCAGGGAAGAGTACGCACTGGCCGTGTTGGTGAAGCCGCCGTCCCGCAGCGGCCGATCCACGGTGATGGTGAAGTGCACCGCAGCCCCGGCGGCGAGCTGGTAGCCGGCCACCGAATTGCACCGCACCGTGCCGTGTCCGCTGCAGTTGAAGTTCCCGCCGGAGTCGTCGCTCACCGAAACGCCCGTGCCCGAGACATACGCCGGGATGTGGTCGAGGAGCTCGATGCCGCCGGCCGGATCCGGTCCGGCGTTGAGCAGGGTCACCGTATAGGTGAGCGTATCGTCGTTGATGGTCAGGGTCGCGGGCGCCACCGCCTTGGTCACCTGCAAGTCGGCCCGTTCGGTGGTGGCGGTCACACCCTTCGTGTCGCTGTCGTTGTCGGGAACCAGGTCCTGCTGTCCGCCGTCGTCCCGGACACTGGCGGTGTTGGTCAGGGTGCCGGCGGCGCTCGCCGTGGTGACCACGGTGAGCGCAGGGGCCGAGTCTCCTGCGGCAATGGACCCCGAATAGGTGCAGGTCACGGTACCACCGGGGCTCCCGCCCCCGTGGCTACAGGACCAGCCACTGCCCGTGGCGGAAACGAAGGTCTCCCCGGAGGAGAGGGCATCCGTGACGGTGACGGTCCCGCTCGTATCCCGTGGCCCGTTGTTGTGTACGGTCAGGGTGCTGGTCATGTCCGAGCCGAGCGCCACGGGATCCGGTGCCTTGGTCTTCGAAACAGCCAGATCCGCCCCGTCCGGGACCACCGAAAAGTCGAGGGTGGTACTGTCGTTGGCGGGCTGGGGATCTGTGGTGGTCGTGGCGATGGTGGCGGTGTTGGACAGCGTACCCACCGCGGCGGGATCCACGGTCACGCTGATGTCGATGTCGTCCGTGGCACCCACTACATAACTGGCCCGTGTGCAGGTGACGGTCCCCCCGGGACTGGTGCCATCGTGGACACAGCTCCAGCCTGGCCCACCCGCCGACTGGAAGCTCACGCCGGCCGGCAGCGTATCGGTCACCGTCACGTCGGCGGCATCGAAGGGCCCCAGGTTGCGCGGTGTCAGCGTGAACACCGCCCCGTCACCGGCGATGGGTGAGGCTGGATTCACGGACTTGCCGATGGACAGATCCGTCCCCTCGATCACCGTGGTGTCTTCGGTGCTGCCATCGTTGTCGGGAAACGGATCGGCCGTGGCAGACCGGACCGACGCCTGATTGGTCATAGTCCCCGTGCGGCTGCCGGTCACCCGGGTGACGAGGGTCAATGCGGGGGCGTCGGCGCCGGGGCTGACTGCGCCCGCGCGGGTGCAGGTGACGGTCCCGCCGGGATTGGTGCCGTCGTGGGTGCAGCTCCAGCCACTGCCTGCGGGTGCCTCGAATGACTGATAGGTCACCTCCGGGGGCAGTGCGTCGGTGATCTCCAGATCAACCGCGTCGTTGGGCCCAGCATTGTGTACGGTCAGGGTGTAGCGCAGCGTGCCACCGGCGGCCACGGGATCGGGCGCATCGCTCTGCGGTACCGTGAGATCGGCCCCGTCGTCGATGGTGGTGTTCTGGCCCAGGACGTTGTTGGCGGGATTGGTGTCGTTGTCCGCCGAGGAGATCCCCACAGTGCCCAGGATGTCCACGGTGGCGCCAGTGGCCGCAGTGGT
>JALVEU010000324.1 GCA_027030565.1 Gammaproteobacteria bacterium
GTCTCCGGCGTTGGCCACCATGTGCCAGCCGAACTGGCGCAGGCGCAGGCGTTCGCGCAGCTCCGGCCGGCACCAGAGTACGCCGAGCCCCTCGGGTCCGAGCATCCACTTGTGACCGTCGGCAGCCACCACGTCGGCCTGTACCGCATGCGCGTCGAAGGGCACGGCGCCCAGCGCCTGGATGGCATCCACGCAGAAGACCACGCCCAGCGACCTGCAGGCCTCACCCAGGCGGGCCAGGTCCATACGCAACCCGTCTGCGTACTGTACGGCACTCACCGCGAGCACCCGGGTACGCTCGGTGAGGGCGGCGAGCAGGGCCGCCTCCGGGTCCTCGCCAAGGGCCAGGTCCACCTCGCGCACGCAGACCCCGTACGCTGCGGACAGGGACTCCCACACGATCCGGTTGGAGGGGAACTCCTGGCGGGCGAGCACCACCTCGTCGCCCGCGGCCCATTCCAGACCATAGGCGACGATGGACAGGGCCTCGGAGGTGTTCTTGACCAGGGCGACGTCGGTCGCATCGGCCGCACCGATGAGTCGTGCCAGCCGCTCGCGCAGGCGGTATTCCACCGCGAGCCAGCGCTCGTAGCGGGTGGAGCCCAGCTCGGTGTTCTCCCGGGCGAAGCGCTCGACCGCAGTGTGGGCCCTCAGCGGCCAGGGCCCGATGCCGGCGTGGTTGAGATGGACGACTTGGAGCGGGAACTCCGGGTGAAGGGCCATGTGTCGCTCTCGATGCGGTACTTGATGTCCACGGCCTGCTGCTCCCCACTCTCGGTGACCAGCTCCAGATGGCGCGTGAGCTTGTAGGTCAGTTTGAACAGCCCGGAACGGTCGAACAAGCCCACCACGTACTCGACATACAGCTTGGGGTTGAGACGCCGCCCCACGCCCAGGGTGGTTTCGTTCACGTTCTGGCCCGTGTTCAGCTTGAGATCCACGCCGAGTTGCTTGGCGATCCGGCTGGTGACCGGCCCCAGCCCCATGGAGAGCGCCGCCGCGAGCATGGCCTCCTTGTCCACCTCGGCGGCCTCCGAAAGCGGCTTGCCGCGCACGAGGTAGGCCAGGATGTTGGCGTCGTCCATGGGTGGCGTGGAAAACAGATGGCTGCGCGGATTCTCCACCGTGCCGGTCACTTCCACGCCGACGGTGACGTCGTCGATCCGGCGCACCGCCCGGAAGTCCAGCGCAGGATTGTCCAGGCGTCCGGTGAAGAGCAGCCGGCCACGCTCCAGGTCCAGGTCCACGCCATAGATGCGATATTTGCCGGTCTTGAAGGACAGTACACCCTCGCCGCGCAGTGGTCCACCCGGCTCCTGGAGGACGCGCAGCTTGCCGCTGAGCCGTGTCTCCAGCCCAAATCCTTTGAACCGCACCTCCTCGCCGAGGACCACCAGCACGTCCACACGCGCATCGAAGGGCGCCCGGGGGCCGCGGTCCCGCTGCTCGCCCACGATCACCTGGTCCTCGCTCGCCTTGACGGTGCCGGGCGGGAGCTCCTCGAGCTCGACCAGGGTCTTGGGAAGTTCGATGCGTCCGGTGACCTCCAGCGCCCGCGTGGTGCCTTGCAGTCTCAGGTCCGGGGAGGCCACGGCCAGGATCTCTGCGGTGCGCAGGAACTCCACGTCCCGACCGGTGAGGTGCACGGCGTAGGGCCAGCCGCGCGTAGGATCCGGAATCACCCCTCCATCCAGGCGCAACGTGCCTTGTCCGGAGCGCAGGCTGCCCTCCAGGTCGATGCGTTCCGGTCTGAGGCGGGCCCGCAGTGCGCCTTCGCGCAGCCGGATTCCCAGGTCGGCCAGCTCCAGGTCGAGCCCGGTCAGCGCCAGATCGCCCCCTGCGGCAGGGTGTTGCAGGGGCCCGTCCCAGTGTCCGCTCCCCTCCAGCCTCCCGGCGTGCAGGCTGAGATCCGGTACCCAGGCATGGATGAAGCCGAGATCGGCCATGGCCAGCTGGAAGCGGCCCCGGGTGCGGGGACTCCGGTCGAAGCCGTCGGCCTCGCCCCCCGCCTCCAGCCGCAGGACCGGGCCTTCCGCCTCGAGGGTGAAGCGGGCGCGGGCCCCATCGGAACGCAACTCGGCGCGCAGCGTTTCCACGGGCAGACGCACGGGGGCCTGCGCCTCCACGGGCACCACCAGCGCGGCGTCCGTCGCATGTGCCTCGAAGGCGAGACGTGGAATGGGACGGTCTCCAGTCGCCTTCAGCTCGGCGTGCAGGTCCCCTTCCACGTGGGCCCGGTCCCCCAGCGCAGGGTCCGCCAGCCAGGCCAGGGGCAGATGGCGCACCTCACCGTCGACGGTCCAGTCGTCGTGGGTTCGGCCCCGGGCCCGCAGGCAGATTCGAGCCTGGTCCCGGTGCAGACAGGCGTGCTCCAGATCGAGGCCCTCGGTTCCGGCGGCGACCCGTACCGGGTGCTCCAGACCCCATGGCCCGGTGCGCTCCGTGGCCAGTTCCAGCCGCCTCAGCAGGCCCCTCCATGTGTGCGCGGACCAGGTGCCGCGTGCCTCCAGGTCCAGGCCCAGATCCCCTTGTGCGCGGGCGCGTATCCGGTGGTGGTCCGGGCGGCCACGGGCGGCGAGCGTGAGTGTCTTCCAGCGCAGTTCGCGCAGCCGCAGCGTCCCGGCCCGGAGATCGATCCGCGAGTCCTGGTCCCGACCGTGCAGGCGGGCTGCGAGTTCCAAGCGCTGTAGCGCCACCGTGGTTCTCCAGCCCAGTCGCGCGCCGTCGAGGCGGATCTCCCCTTCGGGCCAAGATGGATCGCCGCTGAGCTTTGCCCGCCCGCGGAGCCGGCCGCGCAGGCCCGGCCAGAGGTGTTCGAGGCGGGCGAGGTCGAGCCGCAGGTCGATGTCCAGCCCGCGGCGCGCCACCCGCCCCTGGGCCCGTAAGTGGTTCTCTGCGGTCTCCAGCGTGAGCTTCTCGATCTCCAGGGCGGTTCCGGACCAGACCCCGCGAACCTGGAGGTCCACGGGGCGCTCTTGCACCCGGCCCTGGACGCGCAGCCCGTCGATCTCCAGCCGGAGGGCGTCGGCGCTCAGGGTGCCGCGCAGGTCGGCCTGCGCGTCGAGCGCACCGTGCCAGTCTGCGGCCAACTTGCCGGGATCGAGGCCCTGCCCCCGAAGTTGCAGCCGCCAGCTCCGGGGAGGGTCCAGCCGCGCATGACCTTGTGCGGAGAGATGGCCTCCGAGGAGGTCGGCATCCAAGCGCTGCAGCGTCAGCCGCGCGGGCGTGAGGCGCGCCTGCGCCTGCAAGGCCAGGGGTGGCAGGCCGGTGGACTCGGTCCGCACTGTGGCCGTCGCTTCGAGGGCCTCGCGCGGTCCGTGGATCTCGGCCTCCAGCGCGGAGATTCGCAGGCTGCGCTCGCGGCGGTGGAGCCGGGCTTCCGGCAGCCGAACCCGGGCCCGGATGCGTTCCTTGGACCACTCGCCCCGACTCTGCAATTGCGCCGCGTCGAGGTGCACTTCGGACAGTCCCGCCGCATCCAGAGGGAGCCGATGTGCCGTGGCTTCCAACACCCAGCTCAGGGTATCGCCCCAGGTCAGACGGCCCTGGGCCTCCAGCCGGCCGTGGTCCGCGGCATCGAGCCGAAGCCGCTCGACGCGGGCATGATCCGTACCGCCTCGGAGACCGGCCTCCAGCTGGATGGGCGCGGCTCCTTCCCCGGTGCCTCCCGACAGCAGCTCGGCCTGGAGGCTGGCCTTCCAGGCCTGGATCGGGCCGTGCAGGAGGAATTCCCCCTGGGGGCTCACCACCGTGGCGGCCCCTCGCAACGGCCATTGCAGCCGGGTCCAGCGCATGCGCACGTCCAATGCGCGCGCAGGCTGGAGTCGAGCATCGGCCTCGAGGTCCGCCTCCCACGAACCGCGGGTGTGAGCCTCCAGTCGGATCGTGTCGCGATCGCCCCGCACGTGGGCGCTGCCGCGCAGTGGGAGGATCTCCGAGCGGCCTCGCCACCGCAGCGTGGCCGAGAAGGGGTAGGGCGTGCGTAATCCCGCCTCGCCGGTGAGTTCGGTGTGCAACGCATCGGCGTCCACGCCGAGCTGCAGGATCTGCAGGCGGTGGTGCGCGCGTGCCCGCAGACGGATACCGGCGATCTCCAGGGGGGTGCCCCCTCCCATGTCGAGTCGCAGGGCGGCAAGCTGTGCCTCGTCCACCTGCACCGCCACCGGCAGGCGAATCGATTCGGGCACGCGGGGGGGTGGGGCCTCGGGTCTGGGGACGTGGTGGTAGTGGATTCCGGAGGCGCGCAGATAGGTGATTCGCAGGACGCCTTGCAGGAGGTCCCGGGGCTGCAGTGCCCAGCCGACCTCGCGCACGGCCAGGCTCCTGCCGTCGGGTGCCGTCCAACGCAGGTCCTCGATGACGAACGGGCCCATCAGGCGACCATGGATGCGGTGGGCGTTCAGGGTCCCCGGAACCACGAGCCGGGCGAGCCCCCAGCTCCAACGGGCGCCGGCCTCGGTGCCCGCCAGCCAGCTCAGGGCGGCAGCCAGGCCCAGGATCAGCGCCAGGACAGCGGATAGGCCTCGCCGTACCAGCCGGCCGCTCCGGGCCGCAAGGCTCATGGGTCGCCGAGTTGCTCCACCAGTGCCCGGGCGAACAGGTGCAGGTCACCGGGGTTGCGTGAGCTGATGAGGTGACCGTCGACGACCAGGGGCGCGTCGCTCCACCGGCATCCGGCGTTGACCATGTCGTCCCGGATCGAGATCGTGCTGGTGGCCCGCCGTCCCCGAAGGATGTCCGCGGAGATCAGGATCCAGCCCCCGTGACAGATGAAGGCGATGGGTCTGCGGGCCGCGTCCATGGCCCGCACGATGCCCAGCACGGTGGGCTCGCGTCGCAGCCGGTCGGGCATGTAGCCGCCCGGGACCAGCAGGGCGTTGAACGCGGAGGCGTCCACCTCGCCGACCGCCACGTCCGCCCGGCAGCGTATGCCCTTCTTTCCGGTGTAGATCCGGTGCGCCTCCAGGCCTGCGACCACCACCTCGTGCCCGGCCTCTTCGAGGCGGATCTTGGGGTACCAGAGCTCCAGGTCCTCGTACAGATCACCGACGAAGGCGAGAATCCTCTTCATGGGTGTGGTCTCCAGCGGTATGGGCGATCAATTGTGCGATAATCCGCCGATCATGTCCGCCGATATCTGGGAGCGAACGAGATGGCACGGATGGTGCGATGCGTGGTCTTGAAGCGCGAGGCAGAGGGCCTCGATGAGCCGCCCTATCCCGGCGAGCTCGGCCAGCAGATCTATGAGCATGTCTCCAAAGAGGGCTGGCAGCGCTGGCTCGAGCGCTTGACCATGATCATCAACGAGAACGGCCTCAACACGGCCGACCCACGCAGCATCGAGCTCATCGAGAAACACATGCGTGGCTACTTCTTCGGCGAAGGCGACTTCGGCCAGGCGCCGCCCGGCTTCCAGGCCGGTGGGGCGAAGAAGTAGACGCATACCAAGGTCTCACCCCCCTCTGACCGGCTTCCTACGCGCTTGTCGCAACCCCTGATCCCGCGGGCTCCCATGGCCCAGGATCACCATCACCTGGGGCGGTTCCGCCCCCGAGCCCCAACGGGTCTTCCACGCGCAGGCCATTGTCCTCCGATGGCGCCCGCGTGCGTTGCCGTTCCGGCTTTCGGTACGCGGGAGCCTCCTGCGCTGGCCGCCTCAGCCGAACCGCCCGGTGATGTAGTCCTCGGTGAGCTGGTGGCGGGGGCGGGTGAAGATGTCGGTGGTCGGGCCCACCTCGACCAGTCGTCCCATGTGGAAGTAGGCGGTGCGTTGGGAGACGCGCGCGGCCTGCTGCATGGAATGGGTGACGATGACGATGGTGTAGTTTTCGCGCAGCTCGTCGATGAGTTCCTCGATCTTGGCCGTGGCGATGGGGTCCAGGGCCGAGGCCGGCTCGTCCATGAGGATCACCTCGGGCTTGACGGCAATGGCCCGGGCGATGCACAGACGCTGCTGCTGTCCACCGGACAGACCGGTGCCGGGCTCGTCGAGGCGGTCCTTGACCTCGTCCCACAGGGCCGCCTTCTCCAGGCTGTCACGGACCAGGTCGTCCAACTCCGAGCGCGAGGTCACCATCCCGTGCAGGCGCGGGCCGTAGGCCACGTTGTCGTAGATGGACTTGGGGAAGGGATTGGGCTTCTGGAACACCATGCCGACACGCGTGCGCAGTTCCTCCACGAACAGGGCGGGATCGTAGATGTCCTGGCCATCGAGCTTGAGGGTGCCCTCCACACGTGCGCCCTCGATGGTGTCGTTCATCCGGTTGAGGCAGCGCAGGAAAGTGGACTTGCCACAGCCGGACGGACCGATCATGGCCAGCACCTCGTTGCGCCCGATGTCGATGCTCACGTCCTGCACACCGGCCTTTTCGCCATACCAGACGGTGACGTCTCGGCAGGTGTAGACGGGATCGGGGTGCGTGATGTCCCCTACGGTCTTGCGCACGGGCTCCCGGCGCCCCAGCTCGGCCGAGCCCACGGCCTGTGGCGCTTCGAGGCCGGGGGCTGCAGCGGAGTTCATGGCTCTATCCATGGCTTTCTCGGTTTCCGGTACGAAAGGCCCTCCCAGGTCACCAGCGCTGCTCGAAGCGCCGGCGCAGGAGGATCGCGGTCAGATTCATGAGCAGGAGGAAGACGAGCAGCACCATGATCGCCGCCGAGGACTTCTCCACGTAGGCGCGCTCGGCCGCGTCGGCCCACAGATAGATCTGCACGGGCAGTACGGTGGCCGGGTCCAACGGGCCCTTGGGGATGTCGACGATGAACGCGACCATGCCGATCATCAACAGGGGCGCGGTCTCGCCCAGTGCGCGGGCCATGCCGATGATGGTGCCCGTCAGAACCCCGGACATGGCCAGGGGCAGCACGTGGTGACCCACCGTCTGCATTCGCGATGCACCCAGGGCCAGCGCCGCGTCGCGGATCGAAGGGGGTACGGACTGCAGTGCCGCGCGGCTGGCCACGATGATGGTGGGCAGGGTCATGAGGGCGAGCACCAGGCCCCCCACCAAGGGCGTGGAGCGGGGCACCCCGAAGAACTGGATGAACACGGCCAGTCCCAGGAGGCCGAACACGATGGAGGGGACGGCGGCCAAGTTGTTGATGTTGACTTCGATGAGATCCGTGAGCCGGCTCTTGGGGGCGAATTCCTCCAGGTAGACGGCCGCGGCCACACCGATGGGGAAGGAGAGCAGGAGGGTCACCAGGAGCGTGAAGAACGATCCCGAAACGGCGGCTGCGATTCCCGCCACCTCGGGCTGGCGTGAATCGCCCTGGGTGAGGAAGAACCCGTTCCAGCGTTTCCTCAGATCGCCGTGTTCATCCAGGAGCGCCAGCCAGGCACGCTGCTTGGCGCTGAGGCGTTCGCTCTCCGGACCCAGTTGCCCCTTCATCCACATGTCCACGTCGTCGCTGGCCGGCAGCCACACCGAGACGGTCTTGCCGATCCAGTCCGGGTGCTCCAGGAGCCGATCGCGCAGTACGTAGGGTGCGGCGGAGCTCACCAGGCGGTAGAGTGCCCGTTTGTCCCGACGCTTGCGCACCTCGGGGAAGCGCGCGCGCAGGGCGGCCTTGATGATACGCGCGTAATCCCCCTGGGCGAGGCTTTCCGGGCTGCGGTCACCCTGTGGGTCCACCAGGTCCGGGGCGAGCTGCAGCTCCAGGCGCAAATGGGTGAGGAGGAAG